>JANQGP010000014.1 GCA_028277265.1 Woeseiaceae bacterium
TCCGGCGCCGCAAGACAGGGAGACAGACGCCGCTCGATACTTCAGTTTGGAGGAGTTCTTGTCACTTGATGAGCCGATGGAGCCATGGACCAGGTGGCTCGTTCACCGAGTTTTCTCCGGCAAGATATCTACCGTTCCTTCGTCCCCGGACAACCCGCTCAGAATACGCGGATCGTTCATATGACCGCCGGCATAGGACGTTAGCCAGAACGCGCCTCTCGAGCAGCGCCGGCAGCGGCTCAACGGCGCTTAGCGGTAGCGGCCCTGGAGCTTTTGCAACTCGTCGTTGCCGGGGTGCAGCTCTTCGTAGGGCAGCTGCCCGAGAGGCGTGTCCGTGTTCTGCATCAATTCATGCATTTCCTCGCGGGCCTCGTTGACGTACAGCAATCCGGTTGTGATCTCTCCCGCATTGAATCGATCGCGCAGGTACTTGAATGCGTCGGCACGACTCGTCGGGTCGTAGTTCCGGTCGACTTTGCGCAGGATGATCGTATCGCCGCCATGCAAATGCACGGGCAACGCTTCGCCCTCCTTGTACGATGCCTTGATCTCCTCGGAAGGCTGAATATAGTCGACATTGATAACGTGATTGTAGTGCTCGCGCGTATGCGCGTAACTCTTCGTCGAACCTTCGTGATCGTTGAACGTCACGCACGGGCTGATGACATCGACGAGCGCGAAACCGGAGTGCATGATCGCGCCCTTGATCAGCGGCACCAGCTGTTCCTTGTCGCCCGAGAAGCTGCGCGCAATGTAGGTCGCACCCAGACTCAGCGCCGTGCTGACCGGATCGATGGGCTCCTGCTGGTTCGGCAGGCCTTTCTTCGGCAGGGAGCCGATATCCGCCGAGGCAGAGAACTGACCTTTCGTCAGGCCGTAGACGCCGTTGTTCTCGATCAGGTAGCACATGTTCAGGTTGCGACGAATTGCGTGAACGAATTGCCCGGCGCCAATCGACAACGAGTCGCCGTCGCCCGACACGCCGATATACGTCATGTGGCGATTGGCCGCGTTCGCCCCTGTCGTCACTGACGGCATGCGACCGTGGACCGAGTTGAACCCGTGCGCCTGACTGACGAAGTAAGCCGGCGTTTTCGATGAGCAACCGATACCGCTCATCTTTGCCAGCATGTGCGGCTCGACATTGAGCTCGAATACGGCCTCGATCAATGCGGCAGTTACTGAATCGTGGCCGCAGCCTGCGCACAGCGTCGAGACCACACCTTCGTAGTCGCGGGTCGTCAGGCCGAGCTCGTTCCTGGGTAGGCTGGGATGCGCGACCCTGGGTTTTGCAATGTACGTCATGCTGCGCGACCTTTCTTGATCTCGGCCAGTATCCGGTCAACCACGAAGCCGGCATTGAGCGGCATACCGTCGTAGTGCAATACCGGCACGAGCTTGTTCTGATCGGCGTCGATATCGTTGATGAGCAACGTGCGCAACTGAGCGTCACGATTCTGTTCCACGACGTAGACGACGTCATGCTTGCCGATGAAGTCTCTGACGGCGTCCGTGAACGGGAAAGCTCTCACGCGACAGTAGTTGAGACCGATACTCTGCGCCTCCAGCCTGTCGAGCGCTTCAACGCACGGACCGTCACCGCTGCCAAGCGTGAGGATTGCCGCCGCGTTGAATTTCGAATAGCGGATGTCGGCCTCGGGCACCATCGTGCGTGCCGTCTCCCATTTGACCAGCAGCCTGTCCAGCACCTCCTGGTATGCCGCCGAGTCCTCCGTGTATCCGCCGTACTTCGTATGGCCGGAGCCGCGCGTGAAATACGCGCCCTTCGGATGCACGCCGGGGAGCGTCCGATACGGAATACCGTCGCCATCGACGTCCAGGTACCGGTAGAAATTATCCATCGCCTCGAGTTGTTCGGCGCCCAGAACCTTGCCGCGATCGGGAACGTAGTCGTCGTCCCATTCGAGTTCCGGCACCATCCAGTCGTTCATGCCGATATCGAGATCGGACAACACCATGACCGGCGTCTGCAGCCGCTCGGCGAGATCGAACGCCTGCGGCGCCATGTGGAAGCACTCGGACGGATCGGCCGGGAACAGCAGCACGTGTTTCGTATCGCCGTGCGACGCGTAAGCACAACTGATCAGGTCGCATTGCTGCGTCCGCGTCGGCATGCCGGTCGACGGCCCGACGCGCTGTACGTTGAAAATCACGGCCGGAATCTCGGCGTAGTATCCGAAGCCGATGAACTCGCTCATCAGCGAGATGCCCGGACCGCTGGTGGGCGTGAACGAACGGGCGCCGTTCCAGCTCGCGCCGAGCACCATGCCGATCGCAGCGAGCTCGTCTTCGGCCTGGATGATGCAGTACGTCCGTTTGCCGGACTCCGGATCGACGCGGTAACGCGCGCAGAAATCCCGGAACGCATCCATGAGCGAGGTCGACGGCGTGATCGGGTACCACGCACCGACCGTCGCACCGGCGTACACGCAGCCGAGACCGGCCGCCGTGTTGCCGTCGATAACAATGTGTCCTTTCGTCTTGTCGAGCTTCTCGATCCGGGCCGGAATCGGGCAGGGAAAATTCCCGGCCGCATAGTCGTAACCGAGATGGATCGCCTCCATGTTCGACTGGATCAGGTGCGCCTTGTCCGCAAAGGTCTCTTCGAGCAGACCTTTGATGATTTCCAGATCGACATCGAGCAGCGCCGCAATGACACCGACGTACGCGATGTTCTTCATCAGGATGCGGGCGCGGGCGCCGTCGAAGCGCTCGATGCACATCTTCGAGAGCGGCACGCCGATGATCGTGATGTCTTCCCGGTTCAACAGTGCGCTGCGCGGCCACGTCGAGTCATAGATCAGGAAGCCGCCGGGCTCGACCTCTGCAAGATCCTGGGCATAGGTCTGGGCGTTCATCGCGACCATGATGTCGACGCGGTCCGAACGGGCGTGATAACCATCCCCCGTCACACGAATCTCGTACCAGGTCGGCAATCCCTGGATGTTGGACGGGAAATAGTTCTTGCCGACGACCGGCACGCCCATGCGGAAGATCGCCTTGCGCAACAGCCCGTTGGCGCTGGCCGAGCCAGTACCGTTGACCGTGGCAATCTTGATAACGACGTCATTTACATCCGCCACGGTAATCCTTTACTACTTGGCTGAACCGCCTGCCGCGGTTTGTCGATCGTCGGATGCCGCCTCGTCGACCGCGTAGGGAATCAGTATCGTCGACTTCTGCATGTCCCATGCGCCCGTCGGGCACCGCTCGGCGCAAAGACCGCAATGCACGCACAGATCCTCGTCCTTGACCATGACGCGCTGCGTCTGCGGCAGATCTTCGGAAACGTACAATGCCTGGTCGGGGTTCAGGGCGGGAGCCTTGAGGCGCGTACGCAGATCGTCTTCTTCGCCATTGTGCGTGATGGTCAGGCAGTTGACCGGACAGATGTCGATGCATGCATCGCACTCGATGCAGAGCTTCGCCGTGAAGACGGTCTGGATGTCGCAGTTCAGACAACGCTCGACCTCCTCGGCCGCCTGTTCGGCCGTGAAACCGAGTTCGACCTCGATATCGAGCTTCTTGAATCGTTCCTTGAGACCGACGTGAGGCATGAGACGACGCGCCGCGCCGTCGTAGTCGTTCGAGTAACTCCACTCGTGCATGCCCATCTTCTGGCTGACGAGATTGAGGCCATCGGGCAAGCGATCGCGCAGGTCTTCGCCCTGGCAATACTTGTGCATCGAAATCGCCGCCTGGTGGCCATGCTCGACGGCCCAGATGATGTTCTTGGGACCGAACGCCGAGTCACCGCCGAAGAAGATGCCTTCCCGTGTGCACATCATCGTCTCTTCGTCGACGACCGGGCACTCCCACTTGTCGAACTCGATTCCGAGATCGCGCTCGATCCACGGAAACGCATTGTCCTGGCCGATCGCGAGAACGACATCGTCGCAAGGAATCACGATTTCGCCGGTCGAGGTACCGCGATCGATGCGTCCCCGCTCGTCGATGTTGTACTCCATGAGATCGAACTTCATGCCGGCGAGTTTGCCGTCTTCGTAGACGAATTCCTTCGGTGAGTGGTTGACGATGATCTCGACGTTCTCTTCCTCGGCATCCTCGAGCTCCCACTCGGACGCCTTGAAGAAACCGCGCGGTTTGCGCGCCATGACTTTTACGTTGTCCGCACCGAGGCGCAGCGACGTGCGGCAACAATCCATTGCCGTGTTGCCCACGCCGATGATCAGGACATTCTTGCCGATCTCCGTGACGTGCTCGAACGCCACGGACTCGAGCCACTCGATGCCGATGTGGATACGATCGGAGTCGTAACGGCCCGGAATCTCGAGGTTCTTGCCCTTCGGCGCGCCCGTACCGACGAAGACGGCGTCGTAACCCTCGTCGAGCAGCGCCTTCATGCTGTCGATGCGGTGATTCAGCTTCAGATCGACACCCATGTCGAGGATGTAGCCGATCTCTTCGTCGAGCACGTCGGGCGGCAGGCGAAACTGCGGGATATTGGTGCGCATCAGACCGCCCGTCGTATCGAGCGCCTCGAAGATCGTAACCTCGTAACCGAGCGGCCGCAGGTCGTTCGCCACGGTCAGCGACGCACAGCCTGCACCGATCAAAGCAACCTTCTTGCCGTTATTCTTTTCTGGAATTTGCGGCAGCCGATCCCGGATGTCGTCGCGGTTATCGGCGGCGACACGTTTCAGTCGGCAAATGGCGACCGGCTTGTCCTCGACACGGCCGCGCCGGCAGGCGGGTTCGCAGGGACGATCGCAGACACGACCGAGAATACCGGGAAAGACGTTCGACTTGCGATTCTCCATGTAGGCGTCGCTGAATCGCCCCTGGGCAATCATGCGGATGTACTCGGGAACGTCAGTGTGTGCCGGACAGCCCCACTGGCAGTCGACGACCTTGTGGAAGTAATCGGGATTTGACGTATCGGTAGGCTTCATCTTTCCCGCGCTAGCATAAACAGATCGGGGGGAATGTAAACAAAAAACCGGCGTCTAGCGCATGCGACCAAAGTCCAGCCGGCGACCGGCGATGCGGCCCGTGAGCGCGCCGTCGCTATAGACGATCTCGCCATTGATGATCGTCGTGTCGATCGTCACCGGAAACTCGTGTCCCTCGAACGGCGACCAGCCGCACTTGAACAGCACGTTGTCGCTCGTGACACGATACGGCCGGTCCTGGTCGACCAGGACGAGATCAGCGAACCAGCCTTCGCGAACGTAGCCGCGTCGGTCCACACCGAAGATATCGGCAGCCGCATGGCAGGCCTTGTCGACGAGCAGCTCGAGACTGATCTCGCCGCGGCCCGCGAGGTCGAACAACGTGAGCAGCGCATGCTGCACGAGCGGCAGTCCCGCCGGCGCCTCGAAATAGGTACCGGCCTTTTCTTCGGCGGTGTGCGGCGCGTGATCCGTCGCGACGACGTCGAGGCGACCTTCGTTGAGCGCTTTGATCAGCCCGGCACGATCTTCGGCGCGCTTGATGGCCGGGTTGCACTTGATCCGTGTACCGAGCTCGTCATAACGTGACTCGTCGAAGAACAGGTGGTGGACACAGACTTCGGCCGTAATGCGCTTTTCGGTGCGGTGCGCGTCGTCGAACAATTCCATTTCGCGCGCCGTTGTCAGATGCAAGACCTGCAACAATGCGTCGTACTTTTTCGCCAGACCGATCGCCATCCTCGACGACATGTAGCATGCCTCCTCGGAACGGATCTTCGGATGCTCCGTAAGGGGCACATCCTCGCCGTATTTCTCACGCGCACGCGCTTCGTTCGCCCAGATCGTCGGTGAATCCTCGCAATGCGTTACGACGATGACCGGGGCGTGCCTGAAGATCAGATCGAGCGCATCATGGTCGTCGACCAGCATGTCGCCCGTCGATGCGCCCATGAATACCTTGATCCCACAAGACTCCCCGACCTCGAGGGCCTTGATCTCCTCGATGTTCGTGTTCGTCGCGCCGAAGTAGAACCCGTAGTTGGCGGTACAGCGGTCTGCCGCCCTCGCGTGCTTGGCAGCAAGTTCTTCGCGTGTCGTCGTGAGCGGGTCGACGTTGGGCATATCCATGAAAGACGTGATACCGCCCGCCGCCGCCGCGGCCGATTCGGTTGCGAGATCCCCTTTGTGCGTGAGGCCGGGCTCGCGAAAATGCACCTGGTCGTCGACCATGCCCGGGATCAGGTATTTGCCGGCAGCGTCGATCACGTCGGCGCCATCGGGCGCGGCAATGCCGCTACCGATCTTCTCGATACGATCGCCGACGACAAGCACGTCGGCGTCCTGGATGCGTCCCTCGTTGATGAGGCGCGCGTTGCTGATGAGAATCTTGTTCACGCGAGTATTATGAAAGGGGTCCGCGATGATTTCCATCGCAACGATTCCGGGGCTGCCCGGGAGTTTTGCGGCGGTCCGCGCGGTGTGCGATAAGGGCACCATGGACACCCCGGAATATCTCGACCTGATCCGCGACGCGCGCGTTTACGACGTCGCGGAGAAGACGCCGCTCGAGCTCGCTAAGAACCTCTCGCGGCGGCTCGGCAACCGCATCCTGATGAAACGGGAAGACCTTCAGCCGGTGTTCTCGTTCAAGCTGCGCGGCGCCTATAACAAGATCTCGGGGCTCAGTGGCGGACAATTGTCGCGCGGCGTCATCTGCAGCTCGGCCGGAAACCACGCGCAGGGGGTTGCGCTGGCTGCCCAACGTATGGGAATCCGGGCCGTCATCGTCATGCCCGTCACGACGCCGTCCATCAAGTTCGAGGCCGTCGCGGCGCTGGGCGGCGAAGTCGTGCTGCACGGCGACACCTACGATGATGCGTATACGCACGCGCGCGAGTTGTCGACCAGCGACGGGCTGGTCTTCATCCATCCGTTTGACGACCCGGAGGTCATTGCCGGCCAAGGTACCATCGGCGCCGAAATTCTCGAGCAGGCAGATGAGCCGATCGACGCGATCTTCGTACCGATCGGCGGCGGCGGACTTGCCGCAGGCATTGCCGTGTGGGTGAAGCAGGTCTGCCCGGGTATTCGCATCGTCGGCGTGGAGCCGGACGACTCGGACGCGATGCGCGCTTCACTCGAGGCGGGGGCGCCCGTCATGCTCGAT
>JANQGP010000311.1 GCA_028277265.1 Woeseiaceae bacterium
TTGCTGTAGGAAGGGGATGGGCAGGCCGCTGCCTATGAGTGCGGCAACCACACGGAGATTGTCATGAAAAACCTGTGGGCAAAAACCACTGCCTTTCTGGCCGCGTTGTCGTTGAGCTTGCTCACGGCGCCGGCGTTCGCAGGCGGCGGCACCTACGACAGCATTACGACGGCTGTCGACTGGTCGGAAGTCAGCACGGCTCTGGTAGCCATTGGCGCGCTGATTGCGGCCGTACTGGTGGTCAAGCGCGGTGCGCGCATGATCCTCAGCATGATCGGCAGGTAACCGATCTGGCCCGGCTTCGGCCGGGCCACTTTCACGGAGAGAGCAATGCTCGAACTTTGGTACTGGACGTTCTTTGTCGCCGGGATTCTCGCGGCCGATGGGGTGTTCCGGTCGTGGAACTGACCGTGCGTTTAGCGGCGGGGTTGTTGGTGTGCATCGTGCTGGCGGCGGTGGAGGCGCAGGCACAGACGAGCACACTGCAATGGGAGCGAGAGGGCAATATCTGTTACGGCTTTCAGTCCTGCGGCGTGCTGGCTGTTGATGAGGTACAAACCGAAAACTGTTCCGGCTTCAGCCTGGTCGCAGCGGTGTCGGACGGTTGGCCGCAATGGTTGGACGCGGGCAACGCACCGTACACGAATATCCGGGTTCTTGTGACGTGTACGAACGACAGCGGGTCGTGGAATTACGGGCCGAAGTTCTTCAACTGGTCAGGCGATATAGGCGAGTGCTATCTCGATGCCAACAACGAGATCGAGTGCCCGGGGGAATGTCCGCTTGCTGTTGGCGAGAAGGTCATCAAATCGGGCAGCGGTACGGCGCCGTCGAATCGATGCGATGGCAACTGCGCGTTCACGAAAAGCGGCGCCGGTATCACGATGTCAGGCGGGTACATGGCGTGGTACCAGGTCAACGGCAACTGCGGATCGGAGACCGGCGACGGCGCGCAGGATAACCAGAACTGCTTGCGGACAGCCGGGGGTACGACGTACTGCCTCGATACGAATACGCCTGACGAAAACTGCGGCACGGTCAACGGCGAATATGTCTGCCTGGACGGTGTGCCGGATGGTAACTGCGTTTTCACACCGAACGGTCAAGCGATCTGCGATGGCGGGTCGCAGACCAACACGCCTGACGAAACCATTTCCACCGATAGTAACGACCTGGATGTGTTCGGGGACGGGAACACGGGTGGCACGTCAGGCGGTTCCGGGAATACGAGTGGTACCGATGATGTTGGGGGCACACCGGGCGGCGGCGGCGGTACCGGTGATGGGGGTCAGCCCGGCGACTGTGACGGGACGAACTGTCAAGGGCAACTGCCGGGAGCAAACGAAGCGGTCGACGACTTCGGCACGCTGTTCTCGAATTTCTACGGCCGCGTCGAAGCGGCTCCGGTGATTGCGGCCTTCGGTGGCATCCCGGGCTCACTGCCTTCCGGCAGCTGTGCGGCTGTCGACTCGGACCCGATCGCGTTTCTCAACAATCAGGTCCTGTCGCTCGATGTGCATTGCTCGATGTGGCAAGAGATTGAGCCGATCTTAAGCGGCGTCATGCTCGCGATCTGGGCGCTACTCGGCGGGCTCATCATTTTGAGGGCATAGCATGGACTACTTAATCGATTTTCTGTCGCAGATCCTTGTGTGGCTCAAGGATCTGCTGTTGTGGATTCCGCGTAAGCTGACCGAGCTGGTCCTCGATGCGCTTGCGGCGCTGATCGAGGCGATCCCGGTTCCCGCGTGGCTGTCGAATGCCGGGAGTTATCTTGCCGGTATCGATCCGACCATCGCGTTCTTTCTGCAGGGATTCCGGTTCGCGGAAGGGCTAACGATCATCTTCGCGGCGTACATCCTGCGGTTTCTGATTCGTCGCATTCCGCTGATCGGTTGACGCATGGGCATTATCGCTTACGTCGGATTACCGGGGTCTGGGAAGTCCTACGATGTGGTGGCCAATCAGATCATGCCTGGGCTTGAGAAGAATCTGAGGGTCGTAACCAACATACCGCTTCACAAGGACGCAATCCGCGATATCACGCATCGAGGCGAGATGGTTCACTTGCCGCTAGAGCAAATCGCGGCCGAGCCGCATCTGATCGATGAGTACGTGATACCCGGCAGCCTCGTGGTGCTCGATGAGGTGTGGCGGTTGTGGCCGTCCGGGTTGAAAGCGAATCAAGTCCCACAGCCGTTCAAATCGTTGCTCGCCGAGCATCGGCATCGTGTCGACGCTGAAGGTCGTGCAACGAATATCGTGCTCGTAACGCAAGACTTGATGCAACTGGCGGCATTCGCGCGTCAGTTGGTCGAGTACACGTTCTATCACACGAAGCTCGCGCACATGGGAGCGCGTAGCTCGTATCGCATTGACGTGTTTCACGGCGCGCAGACAGGCGCCGTGCCTCCGAACAGCAACAGGCTCCGTTCGGTGTTCGGTAAGTATGATCCGAAGATTTTCAAGCTCTACCAGTCGCACACGATGAGCGAGAGCAAGACCAGCGGTGCGGACGAAAAGGGTCTAGATGCCAGGGCGAATATGTGGCGCAGGCCGTCGTTATGGCTCGGCGCGGTGGCAACTGTAGGAATGATCGTTTTTGCGACGTCAACACTCGGCGCGCTCACCTCGAAATACGGCCGCGGTGATGTGAGCGAAGCGAACACCCCCGCGGCCGTACCTGCCGAAAGACCGACTCCGGTTATGTTCTCGCAGCAAGTGGTACGTCCCGCTCAGTCTCTATCGCAACCGATCAAGCGGGAGGCGGTGCCGCAATATCGACTGGTTGGCACTATCGAAAACCACGATGAATCGGGCCAATCAGTGGCGATGATTACGGACGGTACGCGGTATGCGATTGTCGATTTATCTTCTTGTAGACCTTATGGTGGCGCGGGTGGGTACGAGTGCGACTTCGAAGGTGCAAGGGTCAACGTATTCGGTAGTACCTACTGATATCGAATTTCATAGAAGGTTACGCTCGCTTCATCAGGTTCGGCCCCTGATTCCGTGCGTTGTTTACTTCCTTAGACACTGCGTAGACCTCGAAGCCGCCGTCGTCGAAGGGTTGCGCAATGATTTCGAGGACGTCGTTCGAGTTGGTGTCGGGGTTCATCCATGTATCGTAGTAGCGTGGATGTAGAATCACGGGCATACGGTGGTGGTATCGTGCCGCCCATTCGTTTGCCGCTGTCGTTAGGATCGCGTAGTTGTAGTTGACGCCGAGATCGCTTTTTCGGGTAGTCCAGATTCCGGCGAAACCGAACGCTCTATTGTCGGTTCGTGTGAAGCAATGGGGCTGTTTACTGCCTTTTTCACCCGCCCATTCATACCAGCCAATTGCAGGAACGATGCACCGTTGGCGGCGTGCGGTGGTGAATGGCCATTTCTCCAAGAAGGTCTCGCTTCGAGCGTTTATCGGTGCGAACTTGGCACCGTCGGGTTGGAACCCCCATGTGAATCGATCTAAACCACTTTTGTGAATGATCTCTGTGTTCATTGTGGGAGCGAAGTTGAAACAGCCGAGAATCGGCGTTTTGCCGGGTGTGACGTTCCATTCTCGTTCTAACGCGGCCTCGTCAGGCGTGATGTATCTACCGCACATAGGGGGATACTGCCACAGTGGAGTCGCGGGTGTGCGGTGGGGCGGCGAAGCCGCCCCATAACCCGCGACGGAATCAACGGGTCTTGTTCGACTGGTGATAGAGGATTTCGCGGCAGATCCGTTCGATTCGACGAGCGGCCATCTGGCCGGAGGTGCTGAGTTTTGGCAGTAGGTCTAGGAACGCTAGGGTGTTGCGTGCGACCATTTCGGCATCGTCGACGTCGTCGATATCCCGCTGTAAGCGCATTCCGGCAAGCCGCAGATGGACGATAGCATCGCGTTTTTGTGATTGAGTAAGTCGCATTCTCGAAGTCCTTTTTGAGTGGGTTTCGCGAGAAATCGACCCCGAAAAAAGATGTGAGAATGCGACATGACACGTTCGCGGAGTTGGGACTGCGTTGTGCTAGGGTGTATCGCAGAAGCTAAAGTCGGTACGGATTGGAGTAGCAATAATGAACGAAGGCGCGGTCGCAATAGTAGCTCTTGTCGTCGGTCTGTTGCCGGTTTTCGTTATTGGAGTAGTAGTTGCCGGGTTTGCGATTTGTGTTCTTGGAGTGATTCTGTTTCTCCGGCTACTCGAAGAGCCGCTACGCTGCTGGATGTACTATGCGTCGGTTGTATTGGATATAGTCATTCTGGTGCCGGTCGGTCTAGTCTCCATTATTGCCAAGCGATTGGAGCCTCGCATTTGGTCGGAAGCGGAAACTCCAGTACTAATTTTGGTCACGACGCTCTTGGCGATTACTGTGCTGTTGTACTATTTCTGCTCCAGAGCGAAGAATGCTTGAGAGTTAGCTTATCTAGCGGGATACCGGTCGAGAAGTTGCGACAACTGTACTTGGTTGACGATTGCGAAGTTGTGAACGCAGGTGAGCCAAAAGGTGGACCCTATACGGGATCGCGAGAATGTCGCCCGGATGTGCGGTCGTATCGCATGGGGTACTTAGGCGTCCGGATCGAGAGCAAATGCGCCACCCGGTCCAGTTAGGATGGATGGTGTCCAGTTGACCGTTTTGTACCAAGTCCAGGAGCCGGTACGCCGTTGGTGGGATTCGTTGATCTCGCATCCAGCGGCGTACCGTGTGAGGTGTTACATCAGTTATCGAGGCCACCTCGTCAACCAGCGATGGGGAGAGCCACACGTCCTTGTAGAGCATGAACGGATTCTAGGCGGGGGCAGGTGCCGTATGTGTGATTCCGGTCGCAGGACGGAAAAGACCCCTAATTAGCCTTATCAGTTTTTTAACATAATATACATTATGCGCATATATGGCGAAGGTGGCTGCGGCGCTCACAAGGCGGCACTACCGATGACAATGCGGTGCGGGTGGTCGATGCGTTTACGGACAGGCTGGGTCTGGCGGAGCTTCGACTAGTCAGACGTCCATGCAAAAATGCCCTTTTCCTTCGCGTGTGTTGATCGCACATACTCATAAAAACCGGTCAGAGGACATTCTTCTTCATAGAATTCCGAAGCGGCAATGACCGGTTCTAGTTCCTCTGCGAGCAGGCCGACTTCCGAAGGTGACAACGCAACATAGGAG
>JANQGP010000359.1 GCA_028277265.1 Woeseiaceae bacterium
TGCGAATCAAGCGGACCGTAGACTAGCGCTCGAGCACTAGGTGGCCCTGCTCGGACAGATAGTCGAGCCATTTGTTGAGAACGACGTTACGACGCCAGCGCCGGTCGAGTTCCTTGCGGTGCTCATGCACGAGTTCGCGCAGCGTCGCGTGGCGCTGGCAATTCCCGATCGTCATCACTTCGGCCAGCCGACCGTCAAGATAGGCCCTTATGGTCATATCGGGATCGACGAGCAGGCCATCATCCGTCTCGAGGTGGTAGGTCAGGGAAAGAGTGACCGTGTAGCGACAGCGCTCGAGAATCTCGACATGCAGGTCGCAATCGCCGGCAACCCGGGAGCGGAAACAACCGTCGAGGCGGTCGAGCTCGGGTATCAGCTGCATCAGGCGCAGGTAGTTGCTCTCGTAAAGCGCCATGAGACCGACGAAGCTGCGAGGCTTCGCAATCGTTTCGGGTACCAGGTAGGAATCGAGCAACATGCCGTCACTATAACAGCGACCGCAGCCGAAAATCAGGGTCGAACTCGGCGCTCGACCCCGGTACTATCGAGAATTCTGCTCGATATCTCCTCAATCGAGAAACTCGTCGTATTGACGTGTGGAATTCCGTAGCGACGAAAGATCTTGTCTGCCTCCCGCAATTCGTAACGCACCTGTTGCGCCGACGAATATCGGCCGATCGGGCGCCGTTCCTTGCGAATCTCTACGAGGCGGTCAGGCGCGATCGTCAGTCCGTACAGTTTCTTTGTCTGATGCAGAAGGAAGCCAGGCAACGCGCCGTTTTCGAGCTCTTCGTCCGTCAGGGGAAAGTTCGCCGCATAAACGCCGTACTGCAACGCGAGATACAGGCAGGTAGGCGTCTTGCCGGACCGTGAAACGCCGATCAGTATGACGTCGGCTTTGTCATAATTGCGGCTCACGCCGCCGTCGTCGTTCGCAAGTGCGAAGTTCGTCGCCTCGATGCGGCGCATGTACGCGTCGATGTCGCTCATGCCGTGCGAAAGACCGAGCTCGAGCACCGGCTCCTCGCCGAGTTCGGCCGTCAACGGTTCGAGAAACTCGTCGAATATATCCAGATGCAGGCCATCGGAATCCCGCACGATGGCACGCAGGTCGGGTTGCACGAGGGTTGAGAATACGATCGGTCTGGGCTTGCCCGCCGCACACGCTTCGTTGATCGTAGCGACCGCTTCCCTCGCCTTGTCAACAGTATCTATAAATGGCAAAGTCACTTGTCGAAATTTCTGGCCCGAGTACTGCGTAATCAGGCTATGACCAAGGGTTTCCGCCGTTACGCCGGTCTGATCCGAAAGAAAGAAAACTACGCGCTCAGTCATCCATAGGATTGTCCACGTCCTGCCAGCGAACACAAGGGAGCTCGCTTTGGATCCATACGTCATCAAGCTCGAGGAGCTTGGTATGACCGACGTTGAAACCGTCGGAGGCAAGAACGCATCGCTCGGCGAGATGATCAGCAATCTGGCGAACCTCGGGGTGACGGTCCCCGGCGGTTTTGCGACGACGGCGTCTGCGTACCGGTTGTTCCTCGGTACCAACGATCTCGGCAAACGCATCAACGGTCTGCTCGACGAACTCGATGTCGAAGATCTGGACGCGCTGGCGGGTGCCGGCCGAACAATTCGCAACTGGGTCCTCGAGACGCCGCTTCCGGACGAATTGATGACCCAGGTCAAGGCGGCATGGGAGGAAATGAGCGACGGACGGGACATCTCCGTGGCCGTCCGTTCGTCGGCGACCGCTGAAGATCTGCCCGACGCATCGTTCGCGGGTCAACAGGAGACCTTTCTCAACGTCCGCGGCTTCGACAACATGATCGAGGCGATGCACAAGGTTTTCGCATCGCTCTTCAATGACCGGGCCATCGCCTATCGCGTGCACCAGGGGTTTGCCCACGCCGACGTAGCCCTGTCCGCCGGCGTCCAGACCATGGTGCGCAGTGACGTGGGCGCCGCCGGTGTCGTGTTCACGCTGGATACCGAGACCGGCTTCCGCGATGCGGTCTTCATCACATCGTCTTACGGGCTGGGCGAGACTGTCGTGCAAGGTGCCGTGAATCCGGACGAGTTCTACGTGTACAAGCCGGCACTGGCCGAGGGCAAACGGCCGATCCTGCGAAAGAACCTCGGCAGCAAGGCCGTCAAGATGGTTTACAGCGACAACACGAAGCCCGGCAAGACCGTGGAATCGGTCGAGGTTGCCGAAGCGGACAGCCTCGCGTTCTCGATCAGCGACGACGACGTCGTGGAGCTGGCAAGAATGGCGGTGACGATCGAAAAACACTATGGCCGCCCCATGGTTATCGAATGGGGCAAGGACGGCAACGACGGCACGCTCTATATCCTCCAGGCAAGGCCCGAGACGGTGCAGAGCCGCAGCGGCAGGACCGTACAGCGCTTCGTCCTGAAAGACACCGGCGACGTCATCATTGCAGGCCGCAGTATCGGCCACAAAATCGGTTCCGGAACGGCGAAGGTCATCCACTCGGTTGCCGGGATGGACCGCGTCAAAGCCGGCGACGTGCTGGTGTCCGACATGACCGATCCGGACTGGGAGCCCGTGATGAAGCGCGCGTCGGCGATCGTTACCAATCGTGGCGGCCGCACCTGCCATGCCGCGATTATCGCCCGCGAGCTGGGTATCCCTGCAGTGGTCGGCTGCGGCACGGCGACTGACCTCATCGAGGACGGCAGCGAAGTGACCGTCAGCTGCGCCGAAGGCGACGAAGGATATGTTTACGAGGGCAGCCTCGACTTCGAGGAGAAAAACATCGAACTCGACGCGCTGCCCGAGATACCGGTCAAGATCATGATGAACGTCGGCAACCCGGACCGGGCATTCGACTTTGCGAGCATTCCGAATCGCGGTGTCGGGCTCGCGCGCCTCGAGTTCATCATCAATCGCATGATCGGCGTTCATCCCCAGGCCCTGCTCGAGTACGAGGACCTCGACGAGTCGACCCGGGCCGCAGTCGACGACCAGATGGCAGGTTATCCCGAACCTGTCGAGTTTTTCGTCGACAAACTGGCCGAAGGCGTTGCGACAATCGCCGCCGCGTTTGCCCCGGAACCCGTCATCGTCCGCATGTCCGATTTCAAGTCGAACGAATACGCGAACCTGATCGGCGGTGATCGCTACGAGCCCGACGAGGAAAACCCGATGCTCGGATTCCGCGGCGCAGGCCGCTACGTGGCCGAGAATTTCCAGCCGTGCTTCGAACTCGAATGCCGTGCGCTGCGTCGAGTTCGCGACGAAATGGGCTTGACCAACGTCCAGATCATGATTCCGTTCGTCCGCACGGTGCAGCAGGCGAAAGACGTCATCGGCCTGCTGCAGCAGAACGGTCTCGAGCGAGGCCGGAACGGGCTCAAGATCATCATGATGTCCGAGCTTCCGACGAACGCGCTGCTCGCCGACCAGTACCTCGAGTACTTCGACGGTATGTCCATCGGATCGAACGACATGACCCAGCTTGCGCTCGGTCTGGACCGCGACTCGGCGCTCGTCGCCGAGTACTTCGATGAACGCGACGATGCGGTCAAGGCACTACTCGCCATGACCATTTCTGCCTGCAAACAACGTGGGAAATACGTCGGAATCTGTGGGCAGGGGCCCTCGGATCATCCCGACCTGGCGCGCTGGCTGCTCGACCAGGGCATCGAAAGCATGTCGCTCAATCCCGATACCGTGATCGAAACCTGGATGTTTCTCGCCGGCGAGAAGATCCAGTGACGTGTGCCGCGGCGCTCAGGGGCGCACGTCGGCGGCCTGGTCAGAATCGGTCGTAGCGCGACCGGCGCTGCCACCGAATCCGCGGCAACCAGATGCCGAGGACGATACCGAACAGCAAGACGAGTGCGCCGGCCATGAACCAGTAGCGCGTCGTCTGGCTGGCGAGGTTTCGGTTCTCCTGCTCCAGCGTGTCCGCCCGGATCTGGATAGCAGCGAGCTGATCCATCAGCGCCTTGTTCTGGTCGTTGATGGCCAGCACGTTCGCCGCTGTCCGCTTGATCTCTGCAAGCTCCTCTTCGACAGCCGCTTTTTCACGCTCCAGCGTCGCGATCTCCCGGGTAGCGGCGTTTTGCTCCGCGCGAATGGCCTGCAACTGGGAATTCAGAGACGTGCCGCGGGAGTTGGCGTTGGTCAGTTGGCTCGTCAGCGTCCGCAACTGCTCTCTCGCGCTCGGCTCGTTCATCAGGTAACGAGTCAGCACCCAGCCTTCGGTGCCGCCCTGCGTCTGCACGCGCGAATATCCGGAGTCCGGGTCCCTTTCGAGCACCTCGAGTCGTGTGCCGCTGTCGACCATCAACTGAATGGCGTTGCTCGTGCTGGGACCCGAGCGCAGCGTGATCTCGAACTGGTCGCTCACCCAGGCCGGTTCGGCCGAGGCCGTTGCTGTCAGCAGCACGCACATTGCTGCCGCAAGTCGGAGGATCGTTGTCATAGTGCGGCAACTATAAGGCAACGCCGCGGTTCCTGCCAGCTAATCTACTGTCAAATCAGTCGCTTAACGCCGACAAATCGGCGATATTCCGCTCCCAGTTGCGGCCGTCGAACGGAGTGACGTCGATACGCTCTATCGTGGCCGGGTCGAGGCACCTGACGTTGACGCTGACGCCGTCGGGATGCGACCGCGGAATGTAGAACGACTTGATACCGCAATGCCGGCAGAAGCGGTGCCTCGCGACACCCGTATTGAACGTATAGGTTGTCAACTCTTCCTCGCCGGCGAGCAATCGGAAATCGCCGGCAGGCACGATCAGGTGCAGGAATCCCGACATCTGGCAGATGCTGCAATTGCACTCGGTCGCGGCGATCACGGCGGGCGCATCGACGTCGAAGCGCACTCGACCGCAATGACAACTGCCTCTGTGTACCGTCACGGGCTGTCTCCGGCTCGCCATACCACAACATAGTTGTTGGAAGGCATTGCATACAGACGGTCTCTGCGCATACCGGCGGAAAGTGCAAACGCCTCGAGCATTTCGAGATCACGAATTCCCATCGCCGGACTTCGCTGCCGCAGGCTCGCATCGAAAGCGGCATTGCTCGGCGCATTGAATCTGCCACCGATACGGAACGGTCCGTAAAGACAGAACACACCATCGGATACGAGTGCCCTGCCGATGACGGCGAACATACTTCGTACGGTGTCCTCGTCCATGATATGCGCGGTGTTGGCCGAGAACGCTGCATCGAACCGGCTGTGACCGGCATCGGCGCGCCGTACGTCGAGTTCGAGCGGCGGCAGCACGTTACGAAGCCCGGCATCTTTGAGCCATGCGCGTATACCCGGGCAGTTCTCTGCAACATCGCTGGGCTGCCATTCCAGGTACGTGAGTTCGCTGGCAAAGGTCAATGCATGTTGTCCCGTGCCGGAACCGATTTCGAGCACGGAGCTGTGCTCGACGTGCTCCGCCGTGAGTTCG
>JANQGP010000399.1 GCA_028277265.1 Woeseiaceae bacterium
TAGCGAAACCAGAAGAACACGGCCAGCAGCACCACGGGTGCAACGACCGCCGTAAAACCTATCCATTCACCAGTCACTGTTCTTTCTCCCTTCGGTAAACCGTCTGCCTGAGCAGTCTCCACCCCTTAGATGCCTGTCGCCGGCAGGTTGGATGCATTGCCGAACTCGTTGTTTTTATTTATTTTTTCGCTTCATGTCATACGAGTTCGGAGACCGGTCAACTAATCGGCGAGGACCGCGTTGTATCGTTATGGACCTCACACGCGGGAAGTGCAAGGAGCGACCGTGAATCCGACAGGCCCCGTCATTGCCGCCAATCGTTTCGGGCTGGGAGCCCGGCCGGGCGAGATTGCCCGCGTCGGCGATCGCCCGGAGGCCTGGTTGCTCGACCAGCTCGACGGCCCATCGAGGCTGCCACCTGCCTTCCGGGGCCTCCCCGAATCGCCGGCCCTGTTCGTCGAACTGCAGGAGATCCGCAGGAACCAGCGCGAAGCAAAGCGTAATGACGAGGATATCGCGCAGAAGTACGGACGGTTCGTGCGCGAGCACTACGTCAGCCAGACGTCTGCCCGCTATCGACACGCGGCGACGACCGATCTGCCGTTTCACGAGAGGCTCGTCCATTTCTGGAGCAATCACTTCGCCGTGTCGGCCGACAAACAGCCGCTCCCTGCCATCGCAGGTCTCATGGAAAACGAGGCGATTCGACCGAACGTGTCCGGGCGCTTCGTCGACCTGCTCCTGGCCGTCGAGAAACACCCTGCAATGATCGTGTACCTCGACAACCAGCGGTCCATCGGCCCGAACTCCCGCCTCGGCGAACGCGCCAATCGTCGCCGGACGGAGCAGCAGTTCGGGCTCAACGAAAACCTCGCCCGCGAGATCCTCGAGTTGCATACGCTCGGTGTTGGCGGCGGCTACACGCAACAGGACGTCACGACCTTGGCCAAGATCATTACGGGGTGGTCGATCGGCGGTGCGAACGAGCGCGGCCGCTTCGCCGACGGCACCCCGGGCAAGTTCGAGTTCAGGGAAGCAATCCACGAGCCGGGGCCGCAGCGTTTGTTGGGCAAGACATACGCACAGTCCGGCGTCGACCAGGGCGAAGCCGTATTGCGTGACCTCGCGACACACCCTTCGACCGCGAGGTTCGTCTCGACGAAGCTCGCGCGTCACTTCGTCGCCGACGAACCACCGGCGACCATCGTCGACAAGCTCACGGACACCTGGCTCGAATCGGGCGGAGAACTTGCCACCGTTTACCGGGCATTGGTCGAAGCCGACGACGCCTGGAACCCGACACACCGCAAGTACAAGACGCCGCACGACTTCGTGATTTCCACAGTGCGCGCATTGGATCACGAACCGGAGCGGCCGCAGTTCATCGTCGGCGCGCTCGACCTCATGGGACAGCCGCCGTTCCGTCCGGGCTCTCCCGAGGGCTGGCCGGATACGGCCGAGCAATGGGGTGGCGCCGACGCTTTGTACAAACGCATCGAATGGTCAAACACGGTCGCCCGGCGTGTCGGCTCGCGTATCGATCCGGTCGAACTCGGGAAAGCCGTACTCGGTGTCCGTTTCGATCCCGAATCCCGCAAGGCGGTTTCACGCGCGGAGAGTCGCGTGCAGGGAATGACGTTGTTCCTCGCCTCGCCCGATTTTCAGAGGAGATGAGCATGCTGAATCGTCGAGAACTGCTACGGGCGATGGGACTGACGGCATTTGCGAGTCACGTGCCGGCACTCGCCCTCGCAAGCGCATCGACCGACGCACGCCTCGTGCTCGTCGTCCTGCGTGGTGCCGTCGACGGACTCGCGCTCGCGGCGCCGTATGCCGACCCAGACTATCGCAACGTGCGCGGGGAACTCACGCTCGCCAAACCGGGATCGGCGAACGGCCTTCTCGATCTCGACGGTTTCTTCGGCCTGCACCCGTCGTTCGATGGCGTACATGAACGATTTGTCCATGGCGAGGCAACGATCGTCCACGCGGTTGCAAGCCCGTATCGTGCCCGCTCGCATTTCGACGGTCAGGATATGCTCGAAAACGGCGGCGATACCGTTGGCGGATTGCGCGATGGATGGCTGAACCGCGCGCTCGCGCCTGTCGCCGGCGATCACGAGATCGCGATTGCGCTTGCGCAGAACACGCCCCTCGTGCTCCGGGGCGACAACTCGGTCACGAGCTGGGCGCCGTCGAAACTGCCGGACGCCGATGCCGATACGATTGCGCGGCTGCAGCGTCTGTACGCCGGCGACGCTTTTTTTGCGACGCGCCTCGAGCAGGCATTGAATTCTCGGGAGATCGCTCAAGGGATGTCGGGCTCGTCGCGGGGGCGCGGCAACGATGCGCGTCAGTTTGAAGAGATGATGGCCTCGGCCGCACGCTTTCTGGTCGCGCCTGACGGACCGCGAATCGCCGTCGTCGAACTCGGTGGCTGGGACACACACGCCAATCAGGGTTCGGCGTCGGGCGCGCTTGCCAACCGCTTCGCCGCGCTCGACACCGGGCTCGCGAACCTGCGAACCGGCCTCGGCGTCGCATGGAAAAACACCGCCGTCGCTGTCGTGACGGAGTTCGGGCGCACGGTGCACGTGAACGGTACGCGTGGTACCGATCACGGTACGGCGACGGCCGCACTGCTGGTCGGTGGAGCGGTAGCGGGCGGAAAGGTGATCGCCGACTGGCCCGGCCTCGGCAGGAACGATCTCTACGCGGGACGGGACCTGCAACCGACGACCGACCTGCGAAGTTTGTTCAAGGGCGTACTGGAACAACACCTCGCGATCGACGCCGGATTCGTCGAGAGGACGGTGTTTCCGGGAAGCCGGGGCGCTCGTCCCCTGGAAAACCTGATCCGGAGTTAGACCCGGGGACGCGTGTCCGGCGTTAATACCGGACATGAACCTGCTCGATTCACTGCGCGATCCGCGCTACTACCAGGTCGCGGTGCTGGCGAGCTTGCTGGCATTCGGCATCGCCGTCCTCGATTTCGGCATACGCTGGCAAAACGCGGCTGCAATTCTGCTGACGGCTCAGGCCGTGCAGTTCATCGGCACTCGCGCCGCCGGCCTGCCGCGCTTCGATCCGCTCAGCGCACTGATCACGTCGTTGTCGCTCACGTTGTTGCTGCGAACCGAGTTCGTCGCACTGGCGATGCTGGCGGCGATCATCGCGATCGGCAGCAAATTTCTGATCCGCGTGCGTGGCAAGCACGTCTTCAACCCTGCCAACGTTGCACTCGTGACGCTGATGCTCACAAGCGACTACGCCTGGGTATCGTCCGGTCAGTGGGGCAGTGCCGCGATCGGCGCCTTCGCGCTGGCGTGTCTCGGCTTTCTCGTGCTGACGCGTGCGAAACGTGCCGAGACGACCATCGCGTTCCTCGCGTTCTACGGCATGCTGCTGTTCGGTCGTGCACTATGGCTGGGAGATCCGTTGTCGATCCCCGTGCACCAGATGCAGAACGGCGCGTTGCTGATCTTCGCGTTCTTCATGATATCCGACCCGAAGACGACCCCGAACTCCCCGTTCGGACGCGTGCTGTTCGCGTCAATCGTGGCCGGCATCGCCTTCACGATCCAGTTCGTTTTCTATGTGCCGAACGGACCGATCCTCGCGCTGATCGCCTCGGCGCCTCTCGTACCCCTTATCGACGCCTTGTTGCGGGGAACGCATTACCGGTGGGATACCGCGCGCGAGCGCGCACTCAACAAAGGAGTTTGACCATGAGAATTCTCGTAACTCTCGTCGCGGCGGTCGTGACGGTATCTGCTGCGACGACGGCGAGCGCTTTCTGCGGTTTCTACGTCGCAAAGGCCGACACGAGCCTGTTCAATCGCGCCTCGCAAGTCGTGCTCGTGCGCGACGGCGAGCGCACGGTCATCACGATGGCCAATGATTTCGAGGGCGAGGTGAAGGACTTCGCCGTCGTGATTCCCGTCCCCACGATGATCGAACGCGGCCAGATAAACGTCGGCGACCGTGCAGTCATCGAGCATCTTGATGCCTACACGGCGCCGCGACTCGTCGAGTACCACGACCCTGACCCTTGTCAGGCGTATTGGCGACTCGAAGAGATGGCCGGCAGTGACGCCGCGATGCCGGCATCAGAAAAAGAGCTGAGAAAGTCCGCTCGTTCTCGCGGCGTGACGATCGATGCCCGGTACACGGTCGGTGAATACGACATCCTGATCCTTTCCGCGAAACAGAGCGGCGGCCTGATCACCTGGCTCAACGAGAACGGCTACAAGATTCCCCGGGGCGCCAAACGCGTCGTTGACTCCTACCTGAAGCAGGACATGCGTTTCTTCGTGGCGAAGGTCAATCTCGAGGAACAGGCGAGACTTGGCTACCAGTACCTGCGCCCGATCCAGGTCGCCTACGAAAGCAACAAGTTCATGCTGCCGATTCGCCTCGGCACGTTGAATGCGAAGGGCAAGCAGGAACTGTACGTCTACGCGCTGACGCGTACCGGCCGCGTCGAGGCAACCAACTACCGCACGGTAAAGATGCCGAGCAACGTCGAAATTCCGGAGTTCGTCGACGGCGAGTTTGCCGATTTCTATCGGGCAATGTTCGACGGGCAAACGCGAAAGGAGAATGAACGTGCCGTGTTTCTCGAGTACGCCTGGGACATGGCCTGGTGCGACCCCTGCGCAGCCGATCCGTTGAGCCGGAAAGAACTGAAATCACTCGGTGTGTTCTGGCTCGGTGACGACCGCGGCAATCGCAAACCGACGGTTCAGCCCCTGGCGCAGAACGTCTTCGTGACCCGGCTTCACGTACGCTATGACGCGGAGCATTTCCCGGAGGACCTGATGTTTCAGGAAACCGGCGATCGCCAGAACTTTCAGGGGCGCTATGTCATACGTCGTGCGTGGAAAGGTGAAGCGAAGTGCGACATCTCGAACTACCAGGCGGCGCTTCGCGAGCGCCAGGAACGCGAAGCACGGCAGCTCGCCAATCTGACCGGCTGGGACATCGGCGACATTCGCGGCAAGATCCGGTTCCCGGACGACACAATCCCCGAGCCGGACGAAGAGCCGTGGTGGAAACGGATCTGGAACTGATTCCGGCGATTCGGCGGCCGGCGTACGAGCGTCGGCCGTCGTTCCATTTCGCGGATCAACTCCCGATGTCGAAGCCTGTATTCTATCCCGATGCCCCGCGGGTTCCTCTCATTCAGGCAGCGCGGTCTCATCGCCGTCATCGCATCGATGGTGATCGTCAACCTCGTCTACGGCCTGACGCTGCCATTGCTTTCACTGGTCCTCGACTCGCAAGGCATCAGCAAGACCGTGATCGGTCTGAGCATCGTTGCACAGGCCAGCGGCGGCGTCTTGCTGGCGCCCGCGATGTCGAAGCTGATCCTGCGCCTCGGCGCGGCCCACGTGATGCAGCTCTCGACGGCAATCGCCGCCGTGACTCTGCTTGCGCTCGGATTGGTCCAGGATGTCTACGCCTGGTTTCCGATGCGTTTCCTGTTGGGTGCGGCAGCAGCCGGTTTGTGGTCGGCCAGTGAAGTCGTCATCAACGAACTCGCCGACGACCGCTGGCGCGGCCGTATCATCGGCGTCTATGGCTCGGCGGGCGCCGCGGGATTCGCATTCGGCCCGCTCATCCTGATCGCTACCGGTTCGGATACCGTCCTGCCGTTTGCGGTGACCGCGGCGTTGATTGCGGGGGCGGCGCTTCCGCTGTTCTGGCTGCCGCGCGATGGCGGCGTGGAGGCCGGCCACGAGCACTCCGGCCTGCTCCGCATCTTCCGCATCGTGCCGCACATCATGATCCTGAACCTCGTGTATGCGGCCACCGTCGAGGCTTTCGTCGCGTTCTTCCCGTTGCTCGGCATCCATATCGGCATCGGCGAGGCGAGAAGCCTTTCGTTGCTGACGACGTTCGCGCTCGGTGGTGTCGTCCTGCAACTGCCGCTCGGCTGGCTGGCCGATCACGTGCATCGCCACGGCCTGTTGCTCGTTTGCATCGTCCTGACGCTTGGCGGATTCACGCTCCTTCCGGAAATCGTTGTACGACCGATCGCCGGTCCCGCGTTCACCTTCGCGCTGGGCGGTATTGAGGGGATGATCTACGCACTGGGCGTGATCTTGCTCGGGCAGCGTTTTCGCGGCGCCGAACTGGCGGCCGCCAGCGTGCTCTATACAGGCATGTGGGGCGTCGGAACCATGCTCGGACCGGCACTGATCGGCGCGGGCATGGACTGGTTCGGGAACCTGGCACTGACGTATATGATTGCGGCGATGTACGTGGTTTATCTGCCCGTGTTCTTCATCGGGCGACGATTGTCGTCCGGCGGGCGTTAGTCCCGGGCGAAAACGACCTTTGCGGCCGCCCCGGCATCCGAGGGTATGCGCACCAGCGCAGAATCGAGCTTCATCCGGAGTTTACGCAGCGGTCACGATTCAGAAAACGAACAGTCAGAGAACATTCACTGCGCTGCCACAGCGAGTTCACAAGATTCCGGCAATCTTCTGAATCGCCGGAGACTCTCGATTCACCGGCGAAATATCTTCTTTTCAAGTTTCAAGTGAGGCTAATCATGAAAGTCAAAGATCTGGCGGCGCTTGCCGCTCTGCCGGTGGCGGTACTCAGCATTGCAGACGCCAACGCCGGCACTGACCGGGACGCCATTCAGGCTTGCTCGCAGGCAATCGTTGCGACCATTGAAGAGAGACAGGGAGCGGGAGTCGGGCTTCTCGTCGACGAGTCCGGCATCGACCCGTCGAAGGAACTGGTCAGTCAGACAACCATGTTCGACATCGATGCACTGGACGCATCCACCGATAAGGTGATCGGCCGGTTCCGTTGTCACGTAAACCGCAGTGCGGAGGTAACTCGGCTTCGCACGCTCGCACTCGATATTCGGGCCGCGAAGCGCGAGGATCGCAGCTGAGGCCAACGAAGAACAAAGTGATCCCGCCACGTTCAGGAACACGCTTTTGGGGTCCCGGCATCACCTGATACAGCCGATGCCGGGGCCATGTTCGTTTTCCGCCAGGGCGGGCCTGGTCACCGCTATTCCGAGAAAACTCTCTTATGGACAGCGACCAGGTGCTACGATTTCGCAATGCCCCGCGATTTCAGTGCCTACAAGAGCGTTCAGGCTCGAACCAAGAGTGTGCTCGAGAACCTGCGATCCGTATTGTCGCCCGCGGCATCAGAATCAAGCGTTGCAGCCGAGGCGATTCGACGCCTGACCGACGCGGGAATGCCGCACACGTGGTACTACAATTG
>JANQGP010000444.1 GCA_028277265.1 Woeseiaceae bacterium
GACGGCACGCCGAGCGGGTTCAGGACGATGTCGACAGGCGTGCCGTCGTCGAGATACGGCATATCCTCCACCGGGACGATCGTCGAAATGACGCCCTTGGTGCCGTGTCGGCCGGCCATCTTGTCACCCGGCTGGATGCGACGTTTGACGGCGAGGTAGACCTTGACCATCTTGAGAACGCCCGGGGCGAGGTCGTCGCCCGCCGTGATCTTGGTCTTCTTCTCCTCGAAACGACGGTCGAACTCGTCGCGCTGGGCCTTCAGGCGCTCAAACGCCTTCTGCAGCTGCTCGTTCGCGTCGTCGTTCTTGAGGCGAATTTCGAACCATTTCTCGCGCGGCAGCTCCTCGAGGTAACCCTTGGTGATCTTGGCGCCCGACTTCAGCTTGTTCGGGCCACCCTGGGCCATCTTGCCGGTCAGCATCCGCTCGACGCGCTCGTAGATGTCTTCCTCGAGAATGCGCAATGTGTCATCGAGGTCCTTGCGAACCGCTTCGAGTTCGGACTTCTCGATCGACAGCGCACGCATGTCCTTCTCGACACCGTCACGCGTGAATACGCGTACGTCTATGACGGTACCGTCCATGCCGGGCGGAACCCGCAGCGACGTATCCTTCACGTCGGAGGCCTTCTCGCCGAAGATGGCACGCAGCAGTTTCTCTTCCGGCGTCAGCTGGGTTTCGCCCTTCGGTGTGACCTTGCCGACGAGGATGTCGCCCGCCTTGACTTCGGCGCCGATGAACGCGATGCCCGACTCGTCGAGCTTCGCCAGCGCCGCATCGCCCACATTCGGGATATCCGAGGTAATGTCCTCGGGACCCAGCTTGGTGTCGCGAGCGACACATTGCAGCTCTTCGATGTGGATCGTCGTAAAGCGATCCTCCTTGACGACGCGCTCGGAGATCAGGATCGAGTCCTCGAAGTTGTAACCGTTCCAGGGCATGAACGCGACGAGCAGGTTCTGGCCGAGCGCGAGCTCGCCCATGTTCGTCGACGGACCGTCCGCGAGGACGTCGCCGGCAGCGATCTCGTCACCGCTTTTCACGAGCGGGCGCTGGTTAATGCAGGTGTTCTGGTTGGAGCGCGTGTACTTCGTCAGGTTGTAAATGTCGACTCCGGGCTCCGCGGCCGTCGTTTCGTCGTCGTTGACACGAACGACGATACGCGACGCGTCGACCGAATCGACGTAGCCGCCGCGGCGAGCCACCACCGTCACACCCGAGTCGACAGCCACCGCACGCTCGATACCCGTACCGACCAGCGGCGCCTCCGCACGAAGAGTCGGTACGGCCTGGCGCTGCATGTTCGAACCCATCAGGGCGCGGTTGGCGTCGTCGTGCTCAAGGAACGGGATCAGCGCCGCGGCAACCGAGACGATCTGGCGCGGGCTGACGTCCATGTAGTTGACGTCTCCGGGGCTCGCGAGCGTGAACTCGTTCTTGTGCCGCACTGCGACGAGCTCTTCGACGAACCTGTTGTTGCGATCGAGTTCGGAGTTCGCCTGCGCGATGATGTACTGGCTCTCCTCGATTGCGGACAGGTACTCGATGTCGTTCGAGACCTTGCCGTTGTTGACCTTGCGATACGGCGTTTCGAGGAAGCCGTACTCGTTGGTGCGCGCGTAGACGGCCAGCGAGTTGATCAGACCGATGTTCGGGCCTTCCGGCGTTTCGATCGGGCAGACACGGCCATAATGCGTCGGATGCACGTCGCGGACTTCGAAGCCGGCGCGCTCGCGCGTCAGGCCGCCCGGGCCGAGCGCCGATACGCGGCGCTTGTGCGTGACTTCCGACAGCGGGTTGTTCTGGTCCATGAACTGCGACAGCTGGCTCGAACCGAAGAACTCCTTGACGGCTGCCGCGACCGGTTTGGCGTTGATCATCTCCTGCGGCATCAACCCGTCGGCTTCGGCCTGCGTCAAGCGCTCCTTGACGGCACGCTCGACACGAACGAGGCCGACGCGGAATGCGTTTTCCGCCATTTCGCCCACCGAGCGGACACGGCGGTTGCCGAGGTGATCGATGTCGTCGACGGTGCCGTAGCCGTTGCGGATATTGATCAGCGTCGACAGGACATCGAGGATATCGTCCCTGTCCAGTACGCCCTCGCCTTCCGACGTGTCACGACCGACGCGACGATTGAACTTCATGCGGCCGACACCGGACAGGTCGTAGCGGTCCGGGTTGAAGAACAGGTTCTGGAAAAGGTTCTCCGCCGCTTCCTTGGTCGGCGGCTCGCCCGGGCGCATCATGCGATAGATCTCGACCAGGGCCTCGAGGCGGGTCGTCGACGGATCGATGTTCAGCGTGTTCGAGATGAACGGGCCGCGATCGAGATCGTTGACCCAGAGCGTACGAATATGCTCGACGCCGGCGTCGATCAGCTGTTCGACGAGTTCGGCCGTAAGCTCGGAATTTGCGGCCGCGAGCAGCTCGCCGGTTTCGGTATCGACGATGTCATGCGCGAGGATCTTGCCGTCGAGGTATTCCTGGGGCACGACCAGCTTGTCGACCGTCGACTTCGACATGTCGCGCACGTGCTTGGCCGTAATGCGTTTGCCTTCTTCGACGATCAGCTTGCGGCCGAGCCTGATATCGAACGTGGCCGTCTCGCCACGCAGACGCTCGGGCACGAGACCCATCTTGATGTCCTTGTCGGACAGGTAGAATTCGTTGTTCTCGAAGAAGAGATCGAGCATCTCCTCGTTGTTCATGCCCAGCGCACGCAGGATGATCGTCACCGGCAGCTTGCGGCGGCGGTCGATGCGCGCGAAGACGCAGTCCTTCGGGTCGAACTCCATGTCGAGCCACGAACCGCGGTACGGAATGACACGGGCCGAGAAAAGGAGTTTGCCCGAGCTGTGCGTCTTGCCCTTGTCGTGGTCGAAGAACACACCGGGCGAACGGTGCAGCTGCGAGACGATGACGCGCTCGGTACCATTGATTACAAAGGTGCCGTGGTCGGTCATCAGCGGCATTTCACCGAGATATACTTCCTGTTCGCGAATGTCCTTGACGGGTTTCGGCGTGCCGCTCGCTTCCTTGTCGTAGATGACCAGGCGCACGAGCACGCGGATCGGCGCGGCGTAGGTCAGGCCGCGCATCTGGCACTCCTTGACGTCGAATACGGGCTCGCCGAGGCGATAGCTCACGTACTCGAGGGCCGCGTTGCCCGAGTAGCTCACAATCGGGAATACCGACTGGAACGCGGCGTGCAGGCCGATAGCCTCGCGATCGTCGATCGTCTTGTCCGACTGCAGGAACTTGTTGTAGGAATCCACCTGGATCGACAACAGGTACGGCACGTCCAGGATCGTCGGACGCTTGCCGAAGTTCTTGCGAATTCGCTTTTTCTCAGTGAATGAATATGCCATTCGAGAAATCCTCGTTAGGATTCAAATTTCAGACGCGAGCAAGCAGCCAGCCGCGATCGCGACTGGCTGCCTGCCCGACTTTTGACCCGGGTTCCGATTGCTCGGCCCAAAAGCGGGGTCGTGCACGAAGCGTGCAACAGCGCGAATGAGCTGATTATTTCAACTCTACGCTGGCGCCAGCTTCTTCGAGCTGCTTCTTGACGTCTTCCGCTTCGTCCTTGGCAACGCCTTCCTTGATGGTCGACGGTGCGCCTTCGACGGTGTCCTTGGCTTCCTTGAGGCCGAGACCCGTAATCGCGCGAACAGCCTTGATGACAGCAACCTTGTTGCCGCCGAAGCTGGTCAATACGACATCGAACTCGTCCTTCTCGGCAGCCGCCTCTGCGCCGTCACCGGCAGCAGGGCCGGCCGCAACCGCGACCGGAGCAGCAGCAGATACACCCCACTCGTCCTCGAGCATCTTGACGAGCTCGACGACTTCCATGATGGGCTTTGCGCTCAGTTCTTTGAGCAGGTCTTCGTTTGACAGTGCCATTTCTATAGTCCTCTAAAAGTTTTTCCTGAGTCAGGGAATCTCGTTCGATCCTAAGCAGCGTCCTGCTCGCCACGCGCGGCCATTGTCCGCGCGAGCATCGCAGAAGGTTCTGCAAGCGTGCGTACCAGTTTGGACATCGGTGCCTGGAACACGCCGAGCAGCATTGCGCGCGCCTGATCCAAAGTCGGCAGGTCGGCCAACTTCGCGAGATCAGACCCGGGCATGACCTGCCCGCCGGCCGACAGCGATACCGCTTTCAGAGCATCGTGCTCTTTGGCGAAATCCTTGATAACCCTGGCAGCGGCACCTGGATCTTCCTTGGCAAAAGCGAGCAGGATCGGTCCCTTGAGCGTTTCTTGCATGCACTCGAATTCGGTACCCTCGACGGCTCGGCGAGCCAGCGTGTTCTTGACGACACGCATGTATACGCCGGCGTTACGCGCATTCTTGCGCAACTCCGTCATCTGGGTGACCGTGAGACCGCGGTACTCGGCCGCGACAGCCGTTACCGAATCACCTGCAACCGCGTTTACCTCTTTGACAAGAGCCTTCTTGTCTTCGAGTCTCAGTGCCATGTTTTCTCCTGGCTTACGGTTACTACGATCTAATGCGGATGAAGCAAGCTACATCCGCGCCCAATAGGAAGCATCGTGCTTCCTTGTCGGATGGATAACCGTCGCCAAACTTGCCTGACTCAGGTAACACCATCTGCACAGGCGGCTATTAAGACTCCGAATCAACGGGGTCGCCTGTGGTCTTCGACGATCGCCACGTCCTTGTGGCTATTGCCGGCGAGGCCTCGGCCGCGTCGGCAAGTTCTGCGGAGTCAGAGCCCGAACGGCTCCGACCCCAGGATAAGGGTCGACTCAGACGTCGACCGATGCGCGATCGACACTTACGCCCGGGCCCATCGTCGATGAGACCGTGACCTTCTTGACGTAAGCGCCCTTCGCCGCTGCCGGCTTCGCCTTTTTGAGGTCCGCCAGCAACGCATTGAGATTTTCCTTGAGCGCGTCGACCTCGAAGTCGGCGCGGCCAATGGCGCAGTGAATGATGCCGGCCTTGTCCGTGCGATACCGAACCTGGCCTGCCTTCGCGTTCTTTACGGCGCCTTCGACGTCGGCCGTGACCGTGCCGACCTTCGGGTTCGGCATCAGGCCGCGCGGGCCCAGTATCTGGCCGAGCTGACCGACGACGCGCATTGTGTCCGGCGTCGCGATCACGACGTCAAAGTCCATCTGGCCCTTCTTCACATCGTCGGCAAGGTCCTCGAGCCCAACGATATCGGCACCGGCCGCCTTGGCCTTGTCGGCATTCTCGCCCTGCGCGAATACAGCGACGCGGACCGTCTTGCCGGTACCGTTCGGCAGGACCGTCGAGCCGCGAACCACCTGGTCCGACTTACGCGGGTCGACGCCGAGGTTGACCGATACGTCGACGCTCTCCGGGAATTTCGCCGTCGCCAGCTCCTTGACGAGGCCGAGCGCGTCGTCGATGACGTACGCTTTGGTCGCATCGACTTTCTCGCGAGCCGCCTGCTTCTTCTTGCTGATGCGTGCCATTACTTCACCCCCTCGACTTCGATGCCCATGCTCCGGGCCGTACCGGCAACCGTGCGAACGGCTGCATCCATATCGGCGGCCGTCAGGTCCGGCATTTTCGTCGTGGCGATCTCCTCGAGTTGCGCACGATTCACCTTGCCGACCTTGTCCATGTTCGGCGTACCGGAACCCTTTGCGACACCTGCTGCCTTACGCAGCAGCACCGCCGCAGGCGGGGTCTTGGAAATGAACGTGAAACTGCGGTCTGCATAGACCGTAATGATCACGGGAATCGGCAGTCCGGGCTCAGTACCCTGGGTCTGGGCATTGAATGCCTTGCAGAACTCCATGATGTTGACGCCGTGCTGACCGAGCGCGGGGCCAACGGGCGGCGACGGGTTCGCCTGGCCTGCCGGCACCTGCAGCTTGATGTAGCTGGCAACTTTCTTAGCCATTTTGAATTACCTCTTCGAGTTCGAACGCCGCGGTCATGCCGCGGCTCCTCGTGTTCATTTACGACTTTTCGACTTGACCGAAGTCCAGTTCGACGGGCGTCGAGCGGCCCAGAATCTGTACGGCAACCTGCAGCTTGTTCTTCTCGTAATTGACGGCCTCGACGACTCCGGAAAAGTCGTTGAACGGCCCGTCCGTAACGCGAACGACTTCGCCCGGCTCGAACAGCACCTTCGGCCGCGGCTTGTCGACGCCTTCCTGAACACGCTGCAGAATACGATCCGCTTCCTTCTCGGTAATCGGCGCCGGCTTGTCACTGGAGCCACCGATGAAGCCGAGTACCTTCGGTACTTCCTTGACGAGATGCCATGTCTCGTCATCCATTTCCATTTGCACGAGCACATAGCCCGGAAAGAACTTGCGCTCGCTGCGGCGCTTCTGACCCTCGCGCATTTCGACCACTTCCTCGGTCGGCACCAGGATCTCACCAAACTTGTCCTGCAGGCCCATACGCTCGATGCGTTCCTCGAGCGCCGCTTTCACACGATGCTCGAAATTCGAATAGGCATGCACGATGTACCAGCGTAAGGCCACTGATCGGTTCCTTCTTGCTTAGCCGACGAGGGTGCGGGTGAGCCACAGCAGACCCGAATCCAGCACCCAGAAGAACAGCATCATGATCAGCGTGAAGACGAAAACGGCAATCGCCGTCTGGGTCGTTTCCTGCTTGGTCGGCCAGACGACTTTACGGATTTCGACGCGCGAACCCTGAATAAAGTGCCAGAGACGCTGGCCCTGGGTGCTCAGCATGAAGATGCCGATACCCGCGGCCGTACCACCGAGCACCATGAGCACGCGCACCGCCTGGGCGATGGTCGTCTCGTAGTAGTAGTACGCGTAGAGTCCGCCCACCAGCGCCGCTGCCGCAAGCAGCAGCTTGATGATGTCGAGGACACCGCTCTCGCTTGTTTCCGTCTGTGTTGACATTGTCTTCTTAAAAAGTGGCAGGCCAGGAGGGAATCGAACCCCCAACCTGCGGTTTTGGAGACCGCCGCTCTGCCAATTGAGCTACTGGCCTTTCTTGCACTATTTCGTCAATTTCGGGGACGGTTTACTTATCTCTTACGAGCGCAAACTGTCCCCGATCTTTCCGGGCTTCGGAGATAAGTAAACCGTCCCCAGATTACTCGATAATCTTTGAGACGACGCCGGCGCCAACGGTACGGCCGCCTTCGCGAATAGCAAAACGCAGACCGTCTTCCATGGCGATCGGTGCAATCA
>JANQGP010000461.1 GCA_028277265.1 Woeseiaceae bacterium
TAGACGTCGAAAAAGTCGTAGTTCACCGAGCCGCTGAAGATGCGGAGCTTGGCGCTCGTCGAATGTGGCGCCCGGTCCGGGGTGATGCGCGCGGCAAACCTCGTCGAGGCGGAGCCAACCACGTAGATATCGGAAAACGTCCCCGGCGTGAAGCCCGCGACCAACTGTTCGAAGAGAACCTGCGCAGTGCTTCCGGCCGGCGTGAAATAGAACGTGGTTTCGTCGATATCGGTGTCGAGGTCGGCCGTTGTGCCGAGGAACGGAAGGTCGGCGGCGACCAGGTTCGAAAGCTGTTCGTCGTCGTAAACGTCCACGGCTTCGGTTTCGAACGAGGTGTGAATGAAGCGGACCTGCGGCGGAGTGCTGACGTCCCTGAATACGAAGGGATTGCCGTCGCCCGTCATCGACCGCACCGCGACGGGGCCGGTATTGTTGGCATCGCCGTCAAAAACGGTAATCAGATGCGCGAACTGCGCGAGCAGGTCCGTTTCGCCTGTCGTGAACAGCACGGTGTTCACGTCACCGGCCACCGTTACGGTGAGGACGTACTCGCCGGCCTCGTAGTCGAACGGTTCTGAGACATCGCCGAAGGAAAGCGTTGCGGCGGGAGGATTGGCTCCCAATACCGTGCCGGCCGGGTCGAAGTAAACGTCAATGGCACCGAGTGTCGCACCGCCGTGCGAGAATCGTGCCTCGAGCACCGTATCTGGCTCGTTGAACGTGCGGATGTCCCAGTCCCACACTGCGATATCAGGACTGGTTGCGTCGCCGGATACGACGAATACGTGTTCCCGGTCCTTCTCGACCTGCAACGTCCGCGAGGCGACGCGAGTAAACGTCGTCTCCCCCGGCAGGCCGACTTCGAAGTTGAACCGGTAGCTGAAATCGTCATACGGCGCGGGCGACGTCGATTCCTTGTATCGGGCTGAAGCAAGCAGGCGCTCCTCGATCAGGAAGCGCATCTCTGGCGATCCGGAGATCGTGTTGATCATGCGTACGGCACCTTTGCCGGTCGGGTTCGGGAGCGACGAATCGCTCCCGCAGGCGGCCAATGTGACGAAACACGCGACCAGCAACAAAGTCCTTTTCATTGTTTCTTTCTCTCTTCGTAGCCGTAGACCGACTTCACTTCCAGGAACTCGTCGATCCCGTGGTGTCCCCATTCGCGGCCATTGCCGGACTGCTTGTAACCGCCAAACGGCGCCGCCGAGTCCAGCCACGCGCCGTTGATGTGCACCATGCCGGTACGCATACGCGATGCGATACGGCGAGCCGTGTCGAGATCGGCGCACGATACGTATCCGGACAGGCCGTAAGGTGTATCGTTGGCAATGCGAATCGCGTCGTCCTCGTCGTCGTAGGGGATGATGCAAAGCACGGGGCCGAAGATCTCATCGCGCGCGATCGCCATGCCATTAGTGACATTCGCGAAAACCGTAGGTTTCACGTAAAAACCCTTGTCGAGTCCTTCCGGACGGCCGGTGCCACCGGCCGCCAGCGTCGCGCCCTCGTCGATTCCCGACCGGATCAGGCTCTGCACTTTGTCCCATTGCACGCCGGAAACGACCGGTCCGACGTCGACGCCTTCGTCGCGCGGGTTGCCGACCTTCGTCTCCGTCGCGACGCGCGCGGCGATTTCCGCCGCTTCGTCCATACGGTTGCGCGGCACGAGCATACGCGACGGTGCGTCACAGGACTGTCCCGTATTGTCGAACATGTCGCCGGTACCGGATTCGACGGCCTTCGAAAAGCTGTCGTCGTCACAGATGATGTTCGCCGATTTGCCGCCGAGTTCCTGCGCGACGCGCTTGACGGTCGGTGCCGCATTCCGCGCAACGAGCACTCCGGCACGCGTCGACCCCGTGAACGACACCATCGCGATGTCCGGATGGCCGGAGATTGCCGTGCCGACACCCGGGCCGTCTCCGTTGACCAGGTTGAACACCCCGGCCGGAACACCGGCTGCGTCGAGAATCTCGGCGAAGACGATCGCATCGAATGGCGCGATCTCGCTCGGCTTGAGTACCATCGTGCAGCCTGCGGCGAGCGCCGGGGCGACCTTGACGGCGATCTGGTTCATCGGCCAGTTCCACGGAGTGATCAGGCCACAGACGCCGATCGGCTCCCTGACGACGTTCGTCGTGCGAATGCGTTCTTCGAACTCATAATTCTCCAGCGCCCTGATCGCGGCCTTGATGTGCTGCGGCCCGCTCAACGTCTGTGCGCCTTTCGCGAGTTTCCACGGCGCACCCATCTCGTCCATGATGGCTTCGGCAACGTCGTTGTGACGCTTGTCGAACTCGTCGAGGATGGCCTGCAGCAGGTCGAGGCGTTCTTCCCGTGTCGTTCGGGAATAGCTCTCGAAGGCCCGGCAGGCCGCCGCAACGGCCCTGTCCACGTCCGCGGCCGAGCCGAGGCTGATGCGGCCGTAGACCGCCTCGGTCGCCGGATTGACAACGTCCAGCGTACGCGGCTCGACCGGATCGACCCACCGACCGTCGATGTAGAACTGGAGCTTCTCGAGCATTTCGTGTCCTCAATGGAGCAAGCCGCGAATGATAGCCTAATTCGACTCCAGCAGGGACGTTCGGAATGGCCGGACCCGGCCCGGCGCGGGCGGCTCAGGAGGCCGCGAGGATCTTTTGCCGGTACTCGGCCGGCGGCATGTCGTACCAGGACTTGAACGCGGTCGTGAACGAGCTCAGGTTCGAGTAGCCGAGCAGCATGGCGATCTCGAGAGACTTCAGACGCGCGTCCTTGAGATAGTTGACGGCCAGCTCGGCGCGCACCTCACGCAGGATCTTCTGGAAACTCGTCTTCTCGGCCTTGAGCCGGCGCTGCAGCGTCCGTCGGCTCAGCCGCAAGGCACGGCAGGCCGCGTCGGCATTGGCCTCGCCCCGCGCCATGAGATCTGCGAGCCGGCGCTTGAGCTGGCCCGCGATGTCGTCCTGCTGGTACAGCGACCGCAGGTACTTCTCAGCCTGTTCGATAAGTTGCCTGTACATTGTGCATACGATCCTGGCCGGTACAATCCGGCTGGCCCAACAATACAGAGTGCGCCTCGATTTATAAAGGAACCGGCATGTCATCTCCCGTGAATTACACACTTACAGGCAATATCGGCGTCATCAGGGTGGACAACCCGCCCGTGAACGCGCTGTCGCACGCGGTCCGCGAGGGGTTGCTCGATGCGTTCGAGACGGCCGCCGGCGATGCGAGCGAGGCGCTGTTGCTCATTTGCGAGGGCCGCACGTTCATCGCGGGCGCCGACATCTCGGAGTTCGGGCAGCCGCCCCGGGAGCCGTTCCTGCCGGATCTGTGTGACCGCATGGAGGTATCCGCCAAGCTGTTCGTGGCCGCGATCCACGGCACGGCGCTCGGCGGCGGTTTCGAGGTCGCGCTGTCAGCCGACTACCGCTGCGCGTCGCCGTCAGCCAGGGTCGGGTTGCCCGAGGTCAAGCTGGGCCTCTTGCCCGGCGCCGGGGGGACGCAGCGGACGCCGCGGCTTGCGGGTGTCGAAGCGGCGCTGCAGCTCATGACGAGCGGCGCGCCGATCGCGGCACCGATGGCCGGTGAAACCGGCCTCGTCGACGAGATCATCGACGGCGATCTGCTCGAAGGAGCGCTCGACTACGTCCGGAAGCTGCTCGCGGACGGCGCCCCGCAGCGCCGCACGAGCGCGCTCGCCGTCCCCGAACACGATCCAGCGATCTTCGACCGGTTCCGGGCGACGCTCGCCGGGAAAGCGCGCGGCCAGGTCGCGCCGCAGGCGATCGTCGATTGTGTCGAAAAGGCGGCGGCGACACCGTACGAGGACGGTGCCGCCTACGAGCGGCAGCGATTCACCGAGCTCATGAACGGCGGCCAGTCGAAAGCGTTGCGGCACTTCTTCTTTGCAGAGCGCGCCGCTGCAAAGATCGACGACTTGCCGAAAGACGTCGCCGTTCGCCCGGTGGACAGCGTCGCCGTGATCGGCGGCGGCACGATGGGTGGCGGTATTGCGATGACGTTCGCCAATGCGGGAATTCCGGTGACGCTCGTCGAGATAGACGATGACGCGCTCGAGCGCGGGTTGGCCATCATCGACGGCAACTATGCCGGTAGCGTGAAGCGCGGCAAGCTGAGCGAAGACAAGGCGGCTGCCTGCCGCGCGCTCATCACGGGTGCAACCGACTACGCGCAACTGGCAGATGTCGACCTCGTCATCGAAGCCGTGTTCGAAGACCCGAACCTCAAGAAGGAAATCTTCGCGAAACTCGATGCCGTCTGCAAAGACGGCGCGATACTCGCGACGAACACGTCGTACCAGGACGTCAACGCGATTGCGGCGGCAACCGGGCGGCCGCAAGACGTTCTCGGCCTGCATTTCTTCAGTCCCGCGCACATCATGAAGCTGCTCGAAGTCGTTCGCGGTGCGGCAACGGCAGACGACGTGCTCGCGACCTGCATGCAGCTCGCCAAGCGTATTCGCAAGGTGCCAGTCGTTGCCGGCGTTTGTTACGGCTTCATCGGCAACCGCATGCTGCAACCCTATGCCGCTCAGACCCAGTTGCTATTGCTCGAGGGTGCAACGCCCGAGCAGGTCGATACCGCGATGGAGGACTTCGGCATGGCCATGGGGCCGCTGCGCGTATTCGACCTCGCGGGGCTCGATGTCGGTTACAAGGCGCGCCAGTCGCTCAGCGACGAGCAAAAGGGCGATCCGGGGAGCTACCGCGTGCCCGACCAACTCGTCGAGGCCGGCCGCCTGGGGCAGAAGTCGGGTAGCGGCTTCTATTCCTACGATGAGAACCGCCGGCCGACGCCCGATCCCGAAGTACACAGGATCATCGAGGCGGCGGCAGCCGACCTCGGCGTCGAGCGTCGTACCGTCAGCGATGACGAAATCGTCGATAGACTGGTCGGCGCGCTCGTTGACGAAGGACGCAAGATCGTCGACGAAGGTATCGCCCAGCGCGCCAGCGACATCGATGTCGTCTACGTCTATGGCTATGGCTTCCCGGCGTTTCGCGGCGGCCCGATGTTCTACGCCGACAACCAGGGGACGGCGTAGCGAGTTCAAAAAAAGAGGTAACCGCGGTCATTCCGGAGTTTGCGCGCCCCTGTTGACGGCGATTCAAGCGCTTATGGCTGCCGATAGGTAGGAACCACTATGTGATCAAGGGTATCCGGGCGGCATGATCGATAGAGCTGCGTGGCTTCGCCTAGAATAACAACGGAGGAAAGCCGCAAGGATGCAGCGCTAACAACACTCAGCCGGCAAGCAACCAGCTCTGTTCGCATTCATGCATGATGGGAGAGCGGCAATGCATGCCCAAGAAACGTTTTACGACGTGATGCGCCAGCACGGTATCACGCGGCGGAGCTTCATCAAGTTCTGTACCTTGACCGCCGCCGGACTCGGCCTGGGGCAGGAGTTCGCCGGCAAGATCGCACACGCCCTCGAAACCAAGCCCCGCACTCCGGTTATCTGGCTGCACGGGCTCGAGTGCACGTGTTGCACCGAGTCGTTCATCCGTTCGGGCAACCCGTTGGCCGGCGACGTCATATTGTCGATGATTTCGCTGGACTACGACGATACGCTCATGGCCGCGGCGGGCCACCAGGCAGAGGAGATTCTCGAGCAGACCATCGAGAAATACGACGGCCAGTACATTCTCGCGTGCGAGGGCAACCCGCCGCTGAACGAGGACGGCATGTACTGCATCCAGGCGGGCCGGCCGTACGTCGAGAAGCTTCGCCACCTGGCCGATCACTGCAAAGCCATCATCGCGTGGGGTTCCTGCGCGTCCTGGGGCTGCGTGCAGGCCGCCAAACCGAATCCGACGCAGGCGGTGCCGATCCACAAGGTCATTCGCGACAAGCCGATCGTAAAGGTACCCGGTTGCCCGCCGATTGCCGAAGTCATGACCGGCGTCATCACCTACATGCTGGCATTCGACAGCTTGCCGCCGCTGGATCGCCAGGGCCGGCCGAAGATGTTCTACGGGCAGCGCCTGCATGACAAATGCTACCGGCGGCCGCATTTCGATGCGGGCCAGTTTGTCGAGGCGTTCGACGACGAAGGTGCCCGCAAGGGCTATTGCCTTTACAAGGTCGGATGCAAGGGCCCGACGACCTACAACGCCTGCTCGACGGTCGAGTGGAACGGCGGACTGTCCTGGCCCGTCAAGTCCGGGCATGGTTGCCTGGGCTGCGCCGAAGACAATTTCTGGGACAAGGGCAGCTTCTACCATTCGATTTCGGATCTGAACTTCGTTGGCGTAGAGGCAAGGGCGGACAGGATCGGAGCCGCCATTGCCGGCGCCGCCACGATCGGCGTCGCGGCGCATGCGGCCGTGTCGATCGGCGCGAAATGGACCGGCAAGACGAAAGTCGACGTTGAGGAGGTGAGCAATGGCTAGTGTCACGACACCGAACGGCTTCGAGCTCGACAACAGCGGCAAGCGCGTCGTCGTCGACCCTATCTGCCGCATCGAGGGCCACTTGCGTATCGAGGTGAATCTCGATGAGAACAATGTCATCCGCAACGCGGTGTCAACGGGCAACATGTGGCGCGGTCTCGAGCTCATCCTCAAGGGGCGCGACCCGCGCGATGCCTGGGCGTTCACCGAGCGTATCTGCGGCGTGTGCACGGGCGTGCATGCCCTGCAGTCCGTGCGCGCCGTGGAGGATGCGCTGAACATCGAGATTCCGACGAACGCGAATCACATTCGCAACCTGATGATGCTGTCGCAGTACGTTCACGATCACATCGTCCACTTCTATCACCTGCACGCGCTCGACTGGGTCGACGTGGTCAGCGCGCTGAGCGCCGATCCCAGAGCCACCTCCGAGCTGCAGCAGTCGATCAGTAACTGGCCGAAGTCGTCGCCGGGCTACTTCAGCGACGTACAAAACAGGTTGAAACGCTTCGTCGAATCCGGCCAGCTCGGCATATTCGCCAATGCCTACTGGGGCAGCCCGGCATACAAGCTGCCGCCCGAGGCCAACCTGCTCGCAACGACGCACTACCTTGAAGCCCGCGACTTTCAGAAAGAGATCGTCAAGATCCACACGATCTTCGGCGGCCGCAACCCGCACCCGAACTGGGTCGTGGGCGGCATGCCGTGTTCGATCAATGTGGACGATGCGGGTGCCGTCGGCACCGTGAACAAGGCGTGGCTCAATATCGTCAAGGACATCATCGAGCAGACGATCACGTTCACGGACCAGGTCTATCTGCCCGACCTCAAGGCGATCGCTTCATTCTATTCGGACTGGGGATACGGCGGCGGACTGTCTGGCAAGAACGTGCTCTCCTATGGCGAATTTCCGGCTTTTGCGAACGATCACAGCAACGACAGCTTCATGCTGCCGTCCGGTGCGATTCTCGATGGCGATCTTTCCACGGTCCACGACGTGGACGTCCGTGATCCCGACCAGGTCCGGGAGTTCGTCGCGCACTCGTGGTACCGGTATCCGAACGGCGAGGACGGTCTGCATCCCTGGGAGGGCGTCACGGAGCCGAGCTTCGAGCTCGGGCCGAACGCCAAGGGAACGAAGACGAACATCGAGGAAATCGACGAGGGCGCCAAGTACTCCTGGCTCAAGGCACCGCGATGGCGCGGCCATGCCATGGAAGTCGGACCGCTGGCTCGTTACCTCGTCGCCTACGCGCGAGGCCGCGAAGAGATCCAGGACCAGGTCGACCGGACTCTGGCCGAACTGGGACTGCCGATCACGGCACTGTTCTCGACCCTCGGCCGCACTGCGGCGCGAGGCCTCGAGACGCA
>JANQGP010000489.1 GCA_028277265.1 Woeseiaceae bacterium
ACACGCCGTTCGGCAAAGCCGAGCGAGGGGGAAAGATGAAAGCAAAACACCGGAGGAAGAACACCCGCGGCTGCCACGCCGCACCAGAGAAAAGGTTTCAACTATCGGCCGTCTCCTGTGCTGTCGCGCTGGCGCTTTCAGGTGCTGCCTCCGCGCAATCGCAGGGCCCCATTTCGGACGACGCCCAGGATTCGCTGGACGAACCCATCGAAGAGATCATCATTGTTGGCATTCGGCGTAGCCTGAGCGACTCGATTTCGCTGAAGCGGAACTCTCGGGAGATTGTGGAAGCGATTTCCTCCGAGGACATCGGCAAGCTGCCCGATATCAGTATCGCGGAGTCACTTGCCCGTGTGCCGGGACTGGCCGGACAGCGGGTCAATGGTCGTGTCCAGGTAATCTCGATTCGCGGGCTGTCGCCGGACTTCTCGACCACGTTGCTGAATGGCCGCCAGCAGGTCAGCTCCGGGGACAATCGTGCAGCGGAATTCGACCAGTATCCCTCGGAACTCGTCGACGGCGTTCTCGTCTACAAGACGCCCAAAGCGACGTTGACCAGCCAGGGCCTGTCGGGAACCGTCGACATTCGCACGGTCCGACCGCTGTCATACGACAGACGCACGGTGGCGCTCAATGCACGCCTCGAACAGAACTCACTCGATGATCTGAATACCGACGGTGACGAGGATGGCTCGCGCTTCAGCTTTTCCTATATCGATCAGTTCGCCAACGACACGGTTGGCCTCGCGATTGGCTATGCCCGTCTTGATTCGCCGACGCTGGTAGAGCACTACAGCGGCTGGTTCTACGACGTCCAGTTCGGGCAATTCGCGCCCCCTAACGACAACGCGATCGGACTCATGGGTCAGGAGATCTTTGCTATCAACCGCGAGCAGATCCGCGATGGCGCGATGGCGGTGGTCGAGTGGACGCCGACCGACAATACGCACCTGACGCTGGATACGTTTTACACACAATTTGAGCAAACCGAGATTCAGCGGGGCCCACAGTGGTTCTCGAGCGTCTTTACGCCGGATGGTTTCACGATATCGAACCCGACCTTCATTGACGTAGGCGGGACGACGTTCAACGACTCGGGCACGGAAAACAACGTCGTGCCCATTCTCCGGAACGATCTCAACACGCGTGACGACGAGCTGTTCGCCATCGGCCTGAACGGCGACTTCGTGATCAATGATCGTATTAGCCTGGTGGCGGACCTCGGTTACTCCAATGTCGAGCGCAAGGAGCAAGTGCTGGAAACCTATGCCGGTATCGCGCCGGTGCGCACCTTTGACTCCATCGGGTTCGACATTGACCTGGACGGTGTACCGCAGTACTCACCGGGTTTCGACTACGGCGATGCATCACAGGTACAGCTTGGCGATATTGCGCCGTGGGGCGGGTGGGGGCACGACGGCACCATTCGGTTCCCGGATGTCGAGGATGATTTGACGACGGCGGATGTGCACCTCATTCAGGATCTGACCGACAGCTTTGTCGGCGATGTCGTCAGCCAGATTACGTATGGCATCAACTACGCTGATCGTGAGAAGAGCAAAGTCGTCGACGATAACAATCTGTTCCTGAAAGACGGCAGAGCTAACGTATCCGTCGATCAACAGCACCTGGTGGCGCCGGCCAGCGTGAACTTCGCCGGCTTTGGTAGCACTTTCGCCTTCGATCTGAACTCCGGGCTGCCGGTCTACTACGATATGGCGCCGATACTCAATGCGGACAAATACAACAAGGACTGGACCATCAATGAAAAGATCCTGATGGCCTACGTCCAGGCGGATATCGACACCACGATGTTCGGCGTCGACGTGTACGGTAATTTCGGTATTCAGATCATCAGGGCTGACCAGGAGTCAACCGGGTTTTCGTTCAGCAATGACGTAGCCGGTGGTACGCCGACGCTGACGACGACAGGAGCGGAGTACACGGACGTGTTACCCACTCTCAACCTGGTGTTCGATGTTGCCGAAGACACAAAAGTCCGATTTGGCGCCGGCAAGACACTGGCCCGACCGCGCATGGACGATTTGCGGTCCAGCATTTCCGCAGGCGTAAGCGCAACGACTTTCCTGTGGGGCGGCAGCGGCGGCAATCCGGACCTGCGTCCCTGGGAGGCATTGGCATTGGACCTTGCGGTTGAACATTATTTCGGCGAGCGCACCTATGTCGCGCTCGCGGGTTTCCACAAGGACCTGGACACCTATATCTACAACCAGTCGGTTGAGTTCGATTTCTCCGATGTTCCGCTGCAGAGCACGATCACGCCCGTAAGCGATATCGGTCTGCTGACTCGGCCGGAAAACGGCACGGGCGGCGAACTCTACGGCTATGAGCTCAGTGGCGCGCTCGATTTCGGCGTATTCACCGATGCTCTGGATGGATTTGGGCTGATCGGCAGCTACTCGGATACCAAAACGAACATCGATCCCGAAGGGCCCGATTCCACGGTATCTCTGCCCGGGCTTTCCGGTGAAGTGTACAACGTGACCGCGTATTTTGAGCGCGGCGGGTTCTCGTCGCGTATCAGCAAGCGGTTTCGATCGGCGTTTCGCGGTGAGGTCGTGCAGCTCTTTGCAACACGTGGCTTCACGGAGATTCTGGACGACGAGCAGGTCGACGCACAAATCAGCTACGAATTCCAGGACGGTGCACTGCAGGGGCTCACGCTACTGGCACAGGTGAACAATCTGACCAACGAGCCGTACCGCACTCGGCTTGGTACGACGGTGGCCAATGGCGCGTTTCTGCCCGAACGCTATGACCGGTATGGACGGCAGCTTCTGGTAGGGATGAGCTATCGATTCGAGTGAGCGTCGTCGGGGCGCTCGAGTCCCGACATATCGTCAATCGCAAAGATCTGGTTGCGCGGGCGGCGACCGGCGAAGGCCCGGTCGCCGTTTCCATCCCAAAACTGTTGAGCACAGCTTCACTCAAATCCGGGCGGTGAAATACACATGATGGCTACTACTGGCAGAATCCTTGCGCTGGCTGCAGCGGCGATGCTCGTCGCATGCAGCAACCAATCCCAAATCGTCGATTGGCCGGCGGTAGACGGACCTTTTGAGCGCGACGAGGCAATGGAGCGGCGAATTGCAGCCATTGTCAGCGAAATGTCATTAGCACAGAAGATTGGCCAGATGACGCAGCCGGAGATCAAGTCCATATCGCCGGAAGAGGTGCGCGAGTACTACATCGGCTCGGTGCTGAACGGCGGCGGTTCCTGGCCGAGTGGAAACATGTACGCGGGAGTCGACGAATGGGTGGCGCTTGCCGACGCATATTACGAAGCGTCCATGTCCACCGACATGAAGACTCGGATTCCGATCATCTGGGGCGTTGACGCGGTTCACGGTCACAACAATATTTTCGGCGCAACGCTGTTTCCGCACAACATCGGCCTTGGCGCTGCGCGAAATCCTGACCTGATCGCGGAGATTGGTGTGTCGGTTGGGCGTGCCGTCCGGGCCACGGGTATCGACTGGGTGTTCGCGCCAACCGTGGCGGTTGCTGACGATCCGCGCTGGGGCCGTACTTACGAGAGCTTTTCCGCCGATGCCTCGTTGGTGCGCGAGTACGCGAATCAGTACGTTTGGGCGTTGCAGGGCGAGTTCGCGAGCGATGGCAATGTCGTTGCGACCGCAAAGCACTTCATCGGCGACGGCGCGACGCATCTCGGTATCAACGAGGGTGTCAGTCTTGCGACGCAAGCCGAAATGATCACCAGGCACGGCCAAGGCTACTATGGCGCGCTGGAAGCGGGCGTGCAGACGGTAATGGCCTCGTTCAATAGCTGGAACGACATCGACTCGGGAATCAACTACGGGAAGATCCACGGCAGCCGGGCACTGCTTACCACCGCACTCAAAGACAAAATGGGCTTCGACGGCTTTGTCGTCTCGGATTGGAACGCCATAGGGCAGGTACATGGATGCACGAATTCGCATTGCCCTGCGGCGATCAATGCCGGTATTGACATGGTCATGGTGCCCTTCGACTGGAAAGCCTTCATCGCCAATACCGTCAGGGACGTGGAGTCCGGCGCGATTCCGGTCGAACAGCCCTGCGCGCATCTTGACACGCAAAATACGTGTCACCGCGTCGTCGATCCGTTCGATCGGAATCGCGCCGGACTCCACGTCCCTGACGGTATTGGCGATGAAGGCT
>JANQGP010000072.1 GCA_028277265.1 Woeseiaceae bacterium
CCCGAACAGGGTTGCGAGTACTGCCATAACCTCGCGGATCTCGCGAGCGACGAAAAGTACACGAAGGTCGTGGGACGGCGCATGATCCAGATGAACCAGCACATCAATGCGCAGTGGTCGGACCACGTCGGCGATGTCGGGGTCAACTGCTACACTTGCCACCGCGGCAACAATGTCCCCGAGTACGTCTGGTTCGAGGAGGGCGGCAGCACGTACGGCAACAAGCGCTTCGCAGGCTGGCGTGACGGCCAGAACAACCCGGTCAGCTCGACGGCGTACTCGACGCTGCCGTCCGACCCGTTCAGTCGTCACCTTGCCTCGGCCGATCAACCGGCGGCGCGAATTGCCTCGTCGGGTCCTTTCCCGGAACCCGGCGGTCTGACGACAAAAGAGTCGGAGTGGGTGTATTCCCTCATGATGCACTACTCGGCGTCGCTCGGTGTCAACTGCACGTACTGTCACAACACGGCATCGTTCGACAACTGGGAGCAGTCGACGCCGAAGCGGCTCAAGGCATGGCACGGGCAGAGTATGACGCGCGCGCTGAACGTCGATTACCTCGTGCCGCTCGGGCCACTGTATCCGGACGGTCGTCTTGGCCCGCATACCGGAGACGCACCCAAGGCCAACTGCCAAACCTGTCACCAGGGCGTCTACAAACCGCTGGGCGGAGGCGATGCGATCTCGGCGTACCCGTCGCTGGCGCAGGAGACCAGCAGTAGTGGTGAGGGCGACGAAAGCGACGATCAGTCGTCGCCGTCGTCGGCAGGGTCGCCGGGGGACATGGCAAGCCCGTAACGGCCGGCGAGCGCCAGGACGTGCGATGGCAGCATATGCCGCGCACGTCTCGGTTGCTCGCGCTGCAGGTGTATCACCGACTCGATCGCTTTCATCTCGACGCGCGAGCGGGCGAACTCCAGGCCGCGCGGCCCGATCTTCGGCATCAGCCAGCCCATCAGCGGCCGTAGCCAGTCGGGCATGCGCCGGAGCGGCAGCCCGCCGGCCGCTCTTTGCACGTTGTCGCGAAACGCGGCGACGGAACGTCGGCGATTACCGCGGCTCTCTGGCGCCGACATCGTGACGTCGTCACCGAGCAAACCGATCAACTCCTCGCCGCGTTCGTTGCGAACGAGCAGCCACTGTTTGCCATTGCCGCCCATGTAACCCACGGTGATGTCGGCGAGCACGTTCGTATAGTCGACGCAGGTGCGGCAAGTCAGTGGGAAGAAGTCCGGCGGCAGTTTCGAAATCGGCAGCTTGAGAAACGGTATCGTCCGGACCGTGCCGTCCGTAAAGCGCAGCTCGACGTGATAGTCCGCGCGGAATTCGAGATAGACGATATCGTCAGGAGATTTGGACAGCAGCGCCAGGAACTCATGGAATCGCTCGGTCGTCGTATTGTCGGAGCACGGCGTGCCGATTACGTAGAGCCGATCGAAGCCGAGCTCTTTTTCGAGTGCCCGCAACGCGTAGACCTGGCACGGTATCCCGATGACCGCCAGGCGGCGATAGCCGGCCTGCAGGGCCGGTTCCAGCAACGCGAGCAGTGGTGCGTAGCCCATGCGCATCCCGCGGCAATGCGCGAGATCGGCAGGATTCGTCACGAGCACGGGCACCGGCCGCCAGCGATCTTCCGCGTCGGGCCTGACGGTCAGCACGGCATCGACCGTGCCATCCGAGAGCAGCTTCTCGGCCAGCGTGGTCGTGATTCCGGTCCACTGCGCGCCGGAGCGCGGACGGGTCAGTGCGGCCCGGACCATGCGCCGGTAAGGGCCGAAGAACAGTTCGTCGCCGCGCTCGGGGTCGCGCGAGCGGCCGTGCACGGCCGTCTCCAGGCCTTCGTAGTCGGGCCGGATGAACTGGCAGGCGCGTCCGCATCGCCCCGGGTCCGCGGTTCGGGATATGCCGCAGTCGGTGCACAAGTCCCGGTAGTCGGCGGCCGCAATGGGGCCTAGATCCCGGCCAAACGGAGCGCCCCCGGTCATCGCGCCGCGTTACTCCCGAGAAACCGTTCGTACTCACCGAAGAACTCGGCCGGCAGTTCGAAGTGCGGCAGTGCGCCGGACTCGAACGGCGTAAACCGCCAGTTGTCTCGTTGCATCGCCCAGTCCGCTTCCGAAAAGTCACGGAAATCGCCGCGGGTGCCATGCGGAACCCAGACGGGCAGCTTGAGCTTCTCGTAGACGTTGCGTATGTCGGCCGCAAACAATTTGCCGGACAGGAACGCGAGTGGTGCGTTTTCGGCGCCAGGCTGGTGCGTCGTCAGGTCGCAATAGGACGCGAGGTTCTCGTCGATGTCGTCGGACCCCCAGGAGCGCCGCAGGAAGTAGCGGATGACCGATGGTCGCACGAGCGCCGAGTACAGACCGCGACGCCAGAGCGAAACGTTGACGATTGACGACACGAGTCCCACTTCCCGGTTGCTGCCTTCAGGTCCGCGCAGGCGTTCTGACCCGGCCCGAAAGCCCGTCGGCGTGACCAACGCGAGGGTGCGAAAAGCGGTGGGCCGATCAACGGCGAGACGAGCCAGAAACTCGGATGACAGCGACGCCGCGAGCGCGTCGATCGTCGATTCCGTCTCTTCATCGATGATATCGACCAGGTCACGAATCGCGTCGACATAGAGCCCGATATCGTAGCGGCGGCGCGATCGGTCGGAGAATCCGAATCCGGGCAGGTCGGGGGCGAAGACCCGTCGGCTACCGCGGAAATGCTCGAAAGCCGGTTTGATGTCGTACGCACTACCTGCCGCGTTGATGCTGTGAATCAACAGCATCGGCGGACCGTCGCCGGCGACGTAGAAGCTCAGACGGCCTGCGCGCCCGTTCGTTTCATGGCGCTCGGCGTCGAGCGCGGGCGGCAGCGTTGGTGAGTTCATTGGCGGATCATCCCTGTCGTTTTTTCCCAGCTTATCGCAGTCGACCTTGCAATGCCGCCGCTATACTGTCGGCTGTTCGCGCGGATCGAGCCGCAGGGATCGCCGATGACAAGAACATCTGAAAACAGACCGGGGCACGCAAAGGATCCGGCCGGGCCGCACGTGGTCGTTATCGGCGCCGGCATCGGCGGACTGTGTGCGGCGATCGATCTCGCGGCGAACGGTGCCCGCGTGACGCTGCTCGAGCGGCATGCGCGACCGGGCGGCAAGATGCGTGAGCTGACGGTCAACGGCGCGGCCATCGATGCGGGCCCGACCGTGTTTACGATGCGTCACGTGTTCGACGACCTGCTCGAGTCCTGCGACCGCGCTCTCGAAGATTACCTGACGCTTCACGAGGCGACGGTGCTCGCGCGCCATTCGTGGCCGGACGGCAGCCGCTTCGACCTGTTTGCAGACCTCGATGCCTCGCTCGATGCGATCGGCGCGCTTGCGGGCGCGCGCGAGGCGGAAGCGTATCGGCGCTTCGCCCGTAAGTCCCGGGACATGTTCGAGACGCTCGACCACAGTTTCATGCGTGTCGAGCGCCCGGGTCCGGTCAGGCTGACCTTGTCGCTCGGAGTCCGCGGCATACCGCGCCTTGCAGCGATAAAGCCGTTCACGTCCCTGTGGAGCGAGCTTGGCCGGGTCTTCCGCGACCCCCGGCTGCGCCAACTGTTCGGGCGCTATGCGACGTATTGCGGCTCTTCGCCCTTTTCGGCACCGGCGACGCTGATGTTGATCGCCCACGCGGAGCGCGCCGGCGTCTGGTTCGTCGAAGGTGGCATGAGCCGCCTCGCCGACGCGCTGTCCCGCGTTGTGAGCGAGCTTGGCGGGGAGCTGCGCCTTGGGTCCGAGGCCACTGCCATCGTTACGAAAGGCGAAACCGTCGTCGGGGTCGAGATCGATGGCGACGAGACGGTGCCTGCCGACGCTGTCGTGTTCAATGGCGATGCGGCCGCCCTGACCGCGGGGCTGCTGGGTGAGCCGGTTCGTAACGCGCAGCCGGACCGTTCGCGGGAGACGCGGTCCCTGTCGGCGATTACCTTGTGTTTGCGCGCCGAGCCCCGCGGTTTTCCGCTGCACCGTCACAACGTATTCTTCGGGTCCGACTATACCGACGAATTCGAGAGCATCTTCGAACGGCAACGCGTCGGTAGCGAGCCAACCGTCTATGTTTGCGCGCAGGATCGAGGGGTGCGGGATGCACGGGGCACACGCGGACCCGAGCGCCTGCTGGTCCTGATCAATGCGCCGCCGGTCCGGATGGCCGACAACGAGGTACGGGCCGCCACGGCTAGGGCGTTCGACCTGCTTCATGCACAGGGTCTCGACGTCGACGCGGACCCCGACGACGCCGTGATGACGACGCCGAACGACTTTGCGGAGCTGTTCCCGGCCAGCGGCGGCGCGATCTACGGCTGGCCGACACACGGCTGGTCCGGGTCGTTCCGGCGCGCAGGCGCGGGCTCCCGGATTGCCGGCCTGTTCCTCGCGGGGGGCAGCGTCCACCCGGGCCCGGGCGTGCCGATGGTCGCACTGTCCGGCCGGATCGCAGCCAACGCGGTTCGTCGATACCTGCGTCAACAGAACACTAACTGACCGGGTCGGG
>JANQGP010000166.1 GCA_028277265.1 Woeseiaceae bacterium
ATCTCCTCCGGGTCGTCAACCCTGCCGAGCAGCTTGAGATAGCGCTGGATCAGCAATTCTGTCTTGCCCGAGCCGGCCGGCGCCTGGACGATAAACGATCGCGACACATCGAGCGCATCGCGCCGTGCCTGTTCATCCGCCGCCAACAGCGTGTCGTCATGCTTCATGACGTAACTCCGTATAACGGCTCAACAGGTTCAGCGGCCTGGCACTGGCGGATCCCTGGGCCGCAAGCATGCTCACGTCGCCCGCCTGAAACCGCTCACAGGCGATTCGGATCTCATCGGCTGCGGACGCCAGAAACGCCGGCCATTCGGCCTCTTCCGTGAAGCCCCGCCCCACGCCGCTGAAGCCGGTATCCCGAGCATCGATGTTCGCCAGTGCGAGCATTGCTACGGGCACATCCGCTGCCATCGCATAGACAAACAACTGCGCCTGCCGGAGCGTGCCGTCGTGCCCGACCAGCCGCTTGGCCCTTCCGGTCTTGTAGTCGATGATCCCGATACGGCCGTCGTCGAAACGATCGATGCGGTCGTAACGCAAACGCAATTTCAGGTTACCTTGCTCGAACGCCATCTCACCTTCGAGATCGGCTACTTCGAACTCTTCCCGACCGCGATCCAGCACGACGAACGCGGCCACGAGGTCGATGAGCCGGTCGCGCTCCAGCAAAAGGAGACTACGCAATACGGCGTCGCTGTTGCGCGTGTGACGCTGCATCGCGGCGTCGGTGGAGGCCGCGATGCGCCCGACGAGTTCGTCGTCTGACATTCTGCGCAATGCCGTCGCGCCCGCAATGTCCTGGTATAGGCGGTACATCGTGTCGTGAACCAGGTTGCCCCTGAGTAACGCCGGAATTCCGGTCGCCTGGCGGTCGAGCCGACGCGCCCCCAGTCGTCCCTGCACGAAGGCGGCAAAAGGCTCCGTCAGCTGCAGCTGGATGGTGCCTGCACCGCCGCCGACGCGCTCGCTCGTGAGTGCCGGCACGGCATCGGACCGTTGCTCCGTCGTCGCTCGTCGTGCGAGCTCCGTTGTATGCCACCCCGGATCTTCGGGCGTATCTCCCGTCTCGACGGTCTCGAGCAGGTCACTTGCGGCCTGCTCAACATCGTCGACGACCAACGGATAGCTGCAAACCACGGTCGGTGCCCCCCCGGCAATGCGGTGGAACGCAGTTTGCGCCCAGGCGCGGGTATCGTCCGGTGTCGCATCGGGCATGTCATGTTCGATCTGCAGCTGTCTCGCGATCAGCGGCGACGGGTGACCGGCGGGTGGCCAGTCCGTCGCGGTCATTCCGGCAATCCACACGGCGTCGAACTCGGCGCCAGTAGCCTCCAGAGGTCCCATCAGTTGCAAGGAACCGTGCCGGGACTCGGGCTGGAAGACGATCTCGCCCGCCATGATTTCGAGGCGAGTGAGCGCGCTGCGCGCCGACATCGACGCACTGACGAGGTCGAGCCGCGCCAGATCGTTCAGGAGTTCTCGCCAGCGATTGATCAGCTGATACGTGTCACTGTCCCTGGTTCCCGGCCCGGGCCAGCCGAGCGCATCCAGCGTGCTGTCGAAGAGCATGACCCACTCCGGCGGCGACGCTGCCCGTGGCAGGTCACGACGCCGTTTGCCCAGTGCCGCGACGCGTCCGAGCCAGTCGTCTGCATCGCCCTCGGCGTTCCTGCCACGCAGCGCCGACGTCACCATGGACGGGCTCCAGGCGCGGTCGGGAAGCGATCGCAGGTGCAACTCGAGGCGACTCCGGCCGGCGATTTCGCCGTTGCCGAGCATGGGCGTCAGGAGGAGACGCGCGACCTCCGTCGACCGCAAGTCGCCCACCATCCAGCGTATCGCCAATAACGCGATCGCTATGGCCGGATACGTGCTCAGTTTCCGGCCGTACGACACGTTGACCGCATGACGCCAGGAGCCCGGCCCGTATTGCCATCCCGGCGCGAATCCTTCGCGCACGAGGTGCGCGTCCCGGCTGGCCGATTGCTCCAGACCCTGAGACACGATCGCCAAGCGGGCCTGCGGCCGATCGACAAGGTATCGTCGGGCCCAGGCGCCGGCTGCGCGAAGCTCTGCGTCACGTTGTTCGAACTCGAAGACGTCCGGAACGGTGCGGCGATTCACCGGCTCCTGGACATGACACGTGGAACCGGCGTCGCATACGGCGTCCTGTAGCGCCGACACGATCGGGCGAATTCGGTCGAACCCTACGAACACGTAACGCCGGGCACGCATCGTGGTCCGGCCTGACTGCACGAGCGACAGGGCCAATTCGGCAAGACCTGTGTCATCGACCCAGTTTCGATGCTCGAGAATCCACTGGTAGCGGCCGGCTGCGGACGCGAACAGCCGCTGGTCCTGCGTGCGGGCGGCTCTCGCGACGTCGCGAATCGAGACTCTTGCATCGGCAAGCCGCT
>JANQGP010000339.1 GCA_028277265.1 Woeseiaceae bacterium
TACGCCCCCCATCTCCATCCAGGCAAGCCGGGTAATGGAGAAAGACGGTGTCAGCGAGATGTTGAAACCTCCATAACCATAGAGCATCGTGGGCGTCTCGCCATCGAGCTGAACATCGACGTGGTGCGCGATGAACATAGGCACGCGCGTACCATCCTTCGACTCGTAGAAGACCTGCTTGACGATGTAGTCGTCGGGATCGAAATTGACGTCGGGCTGCCGAAATACCGAGACCTGGCCTGTCTCGACGTTGAGGCGGTTGACAGTCGTCGGAGTATCGAAACTGGTGTAGGTAAAGAAGGTCTCGGGATCCCCGAGCTTGCCTCTGAACCCGGATGCGGTGCCGATTCCCGGCAAGTTGACCATGCTTTCATAGGCACCATCGAGATCGAAGATCTTCACAATCGTCTGTGCATCCTGCATGTAGTCGGCAATGATCTTGTCGCCAACCAGGCTCACGCCATCGAGAACATCCTCGGCCTCAGGAATGATCTCGCGCCAGTTGGCGGGCTCTGGTTCGTTCACGTCGATCGCAATCAGGCGATTGCGTGGCGCATCGAGATTGGTGCGGAAGTAGAGCTCATCACCGACGTTGCCAACAAACGAGTAGTCGTTGTCGAATCCCTCGATAAGAAATCCCGGTTCGGCGCCATCGTCACCCAGGTTTTGATGCATGATCTGGTAGCGGTCGTCAGTGCCTTTCCAGACAGTAATGATGAGATGCGCGCCGTCATCTGAAACCTGGGCCGAATACCCCCAATCGGGATTGTCAGGGTCCGTGTAGACGAGTCGGTCGTCAGCCTGGTCAGTGCCCAATGCATGAAAATAGACGGCCTGGTTCATGTTGAGCGACTGAAACTTGGCCTCCTCGCTCGTTTCCGGGTATCGGCTGTAGTAAAAGCCGGAACCGTCGCCGCTCCAGCTCAGGCCTGTAAACTTGAGCCATTCGAGCTCTACATCGAGAACCTCACCTGTCTCGACATTGACGACTTTCGCCAGCCGCCAATCCGAGCCACCGTCCTGCACGAGGTACGCCACGTGTTGCGCATCCGGGCTCGGGAAATAAGAGGCCAGGGCGATGGCGCCATCGTCAGACCACGTATTTGGATCGATCAGGAGCCGGGGTTCTTCATCGAGAGTCGCCTGCGTATAGATGAGATCCTGGTTCAACAGACCATCGTTGTAGCGGTAGTAATAGCGACCGCCTTCTTTGACCGGGGCACCGAAGCGCTCGTAATCCCAGAGCTCGGTCAGCCGTTCCTTGACTACGTCGCGTTCCTCGATACTCTCGAGGTACGCGAACGTGACTTCGTTCTGCGCGTCGACCCAGTTTTTGACCGATTCGCTTTCGCGAACGTCGTCTTCGAGCCAGCGGTAGGGATCTGCGACATCCTTCCCATGGTAGGTATCGACATGATCGACCGTGGTCGTGTTCGGATACTCGAGAGATTCGCTCGTCGGGACATCCGCCGGTCCGCAAGCGAAGAGACCCAGGCTGACGACAATTAGTGTGTATCGGTTTTTCAATTTGCTATTCCTAATCTGGCGATGAACGGCCGCTTCGTGTTGCGCGTTCAATCGGTATCTAATCTACGCGCTCAGGAAGCCGTCGCATCCTCTCTGCTTTCTTCTTTTCGAACTCATCGACGGCCCGCAGTATCTCGGCTTCGATTACCGGCATTACGTCTGCCATGTATACGCCCATCTTACTCATTGCCGATTGACCGACGGGCGATTCATAAAGATCCGCGACCGCCGCCAGTTCGTCAGCGGTGAAGTGTTTGAGCATTGATGCGACCATCGCATCGGTAATGACGTCCACATCGACGAAATCCGTCATGAGGCTGCGAAACTCGAGTTGTTCTCCCGGCGGAAAACTCATCGCGATCTGGTTGGAGAGTTCCTCGAAGAGCTTCCTGGGCGGAACGGCTTCGAGGTATCGCTCTATCTGAATTAGCCGGTTCTCCGGTGTATCGTCAATCGCAACGGTCGGGCCGGACAGAGTCACCAAAACGATGATCAACAGCGATTGGAGTGTTTTCAACAGATCGCTCCTTCTGAGTACGGAAGACGAGTTTGTACGAAGCTACTGCAATATGGAATAGCCAGCGGCGTAATCCCGAATGACGTGGTTGGCAAACGCATACGAGGCTACCGCTAGCGCAAAAGCCGTCAGGCCGCTTCGTGAGACAGTACGAAATCTAAGCGACTGATACGCAATGGTTGCCATTGCGATGAGTCCGGCGATAACACTTGTCGGCGCCGCGCTCGTAAGAATGAAAAAAGGCTTGCTTGTGCCAAGATAGAAGAACAGCGAAAGCGCAGCGGAGACGACGGACAGTACCATCGAGAGGACCGCGAAGCTTCGCGCATTTGGTCGTACTACCGGCATCAGGGGCCCATTTGTCAGCCCACCTCGCTTTTCGCAAAGGCTCGCTGATTCGCAGGGCGTGCAAGGCAGCGTTCGCCGTACGCGCCGATGTTCTTCGTCTCCGGCAACATGTTGAACATGTTGAGGAAGATTGCACTCGATCCGAGCATGACGTCAGCGGCCGTGAACTGATCGCCGAGGATCCAGTCGCGTCCGTCGAGTGCGTTATCCCAGGTCTCGATCATCAGGTCGAAATCGCCCCAACCCGAGCGTTGTCGGTTTGGCTCTACCTGGTTGAATCGCTCGGACATCGCGGGCTCGACCACGGCCGGTGTGTATAGCATCCAGTAGAGGTAATTGCCGCGCTTCGGGCCATCCAGGGCGGGCGCCAGCGTTCCCGGATTGTAGCGGTCCGCGACGTAGATGCAGATGGCCGCCGATTCCGACATCGCAACGTCGCCGTCGACAATCGCGGGTACCTTGCCCATCGGGCTCGCGGCAAGAAACTCGGCGGTGTCGTCCCGGTTCTCGGCGCGAATGTCGACGACCTCCATTTCGTAGTCGACACCGGCCTCCTCCAACATCCAGATTACCCGCTGCGACCGTGTTTGCGGCGCCCAGAACAATTTCATATCACGATCTCCTGTGCGTCCTCACGCAGGTTGTAACGCGAACTCATGACGTACCCGTAGGCACCCGCGTTGGCGATCAGAATAACATCGCCCTCTTCGGTCGGCGGCAGCAGCCGGTCACTCCCGAGCCGGTCCCCCGTTTCGCAGATCGGACCAACGACCGTCACGGTCTCGCTGGGGGCCTCGTCGGCTCGCGTGAGATTGACTATCTCGTGATAGGCGCCGTACAGAGCCGGCCGGATGAGCGTATTCATGCCCGTTCCGACCCCGATGTAACGCATTTCGCCCTTGCCTTTCGTCTGGGTCACGTGGGTCAACAACACGCCGGCCTGGGCAACGATGTAACGGCCGGGCTCCAGCCAAAGCCGGTATTGCGGGTACGTATCCTTGATCTCCGCAAGCGTCGTATCGACGGTAGCGAGGTCGATCGGCTTGTCGCCGGGTTTTTCGGGCACGCCGATGCCGCCGCCGAGGTCTATCGTCTCGACACCCGGGAATTGCTCCGCGATCTGCACGAGTTCGCCGGCAACCGTCCGCCAATTGGTCGGATCGAGGATGCCGCTGCCGCTGTGAGCGTGGATGCCGATCACCTCCGCGCCGGCGTCGTCGACGAGTTGCCTGAGTTCCGCAACCTCGAATCGCGGCACGCCGAACTTGGAATGCACACCGGCAGTCTTGACGTGCTCATGGTGCCCCCGTCCCTGCCCCGGGTCGATACGCACGAACAGTCTTCGGCCTCGAAACAATTCGGGCCAGGCCTGCAACGGATAGAGATTGTCGAGCGTGACCTGCAGTCCCCGTTCCAGCGCCCAGGCGTACTCTTCGCGCGGCGCAAAATTCGGTGTAAACAGGATACGGTCCCGATCGAGGCCGGGGACGACCTCTTCGACGCGTTGCACTTCTCCCGGCGATACGCACTCGAAGTCGACGCCGGCTTCGTCGACCGCCTGGAGCAAATCGGCATTGAAGTTGGCTTTCACCGCATAGAGGATGCGATCGACATTGGTCAGGCCCGTGAGGTTTGTCGCCGCCGCCACGACGCTGTCCCGGTCGTAGACGTATGCATTGGACCGCTCCGCCACCAGAGCCAGGAGCTGCTCGCGTTTCTTCATCCACCAGGTATCCGCCGCCCGCGCCGTCGGGCGGTCGCCCTCGAACAGCCGTTCCCAGCTCGGTCCGAACACGGTTGTCGCACCCTTCTTGCGAATGATCGATGCGTGCAGCTTGCTGACAAGCCGCGGACCCTGCTGCTTGTCGACGACGAAGCTCAGGTTGAGATCGTTGGCCGCCTGTGACATCAGGTGGATGCGTTCCTCCTCGAACACTTCGAGGACCGGCGCCATGCGAGGAATAATCGTGCGGATCTTCCGGCCGACGAGACTCACGGCAGAGCAATTGGAGATTACGCTGACGTGGCACAACTTCTCGAGATCGTCAACGAGCGCTTCCTCGAGGTCGTCGGACAGCCTGCCGTCGCTCGTGTCGATAGAGACCGTGACGTTGGTCTCCGACGTGGATACGAGATCGACCGAAACGCCGTTCTCCGCAAATGCGCCAAAGGCACGAGCGAGGAACCCGACCTCGTGCCACATACCGACGGTCGTCATCGAGACGAGCGTCAGGCCATTGCGGATACATATGCCCTTGACCTGGGGCTCGGTTTCCTCGGTCACCGAGGAGATGACCGTACCCGCGATGCCCGGGTACGCCGTACTGCGTATGAAGATCGGGATGCCGTAGTCACGGGCAGGCGATATCGCTCGCGGATGCAGCACCGTACTTCCTGCGGATGCCAATTCCTGCGCTTCGTCATAGTGTAACGCAACGAGCAGCCGCGCCGACGGCACGACGCGCGGATCGGCCGTGAACATCCCGGGCACGTCGGTCCAGACTTCGAGACGCCGCGCCTGGAGGCGCGCGGCGAAGTAGGCGGCCGACGTGTCGGATCCGCCGCGCCCGAGTAATACGGTCTCGCCCGATGCATTGCGCGCGATGAATCCCTGCGTCAGCACGACGCCTTCATGACGGGCGATCCTGGCCTCCATCTCCGGGTCTGGCGTAAAATCGCAGGTTGCCGACAGATACCCGGTCACGGGATTTCGACCGGCACGCGTGCCACTCGTCAGAAGGTCTCGTGCATCGAGCCAGTTAACGGGGAGCCCTATTCTCGCAAGATAAGCTGCGCCGAGCCGCGTTGACATGAGCTCCCCAAGCGCCATGACACGGACGCGGACCCGGACGCTCACTTCCCGCACGAGCCGGACTCCGGCTACGAGCTGTTCCAGTTCGTGCAGCCGCTCCTCGAGCAACGTCGCCCCGTCGAGCCCGAGCCCGTCGGCCAGCGCGTAATGCTGCTCGCGGATCGCATCCAACCCGTTGCCGGGCTTACCCGCCACGGCGTTGTCGAGCAGCTCCTCCAGCGCGTTCGAAACACCGGCCAGTGCCGAGTGCACGACCACGGGCTGCAGTCCCTCATCGAGCCTTGACTGTACGAGCGTCGCGATGGTCGCCCAGCTTTCCGGAGACGACACGCTGGTTCCACCGAACTTCATGACGACCCACGGTGACGAAGCGATCGGCCCCGGCGCACCCAGCGCGCTGCTGTCATCGAATCCCGGTTCTTTCCATGCGCTCGTCATTGCGTATCCCGACGGAACCCCCCAAAAAAAAAACCCGCAAGGAAGATCCCGGCGGGTTTGCTGGCTATGTCCGAACCTTATTCGCTAGCCGGTACAGTCGCCATTGCCACCCACGCGCCTCTGGCGCGCCATGTATTTTAGGTGTTTTTCCATACCGAGCGAGTCGATAAGCTGGCACTTCACGTGGGTGTCGAAAACTGACATTCGATGAGTAAACAGGACCTTGCCGCCGAGATCAAGTCACGAGGGGCCTAATCCCAGGCCGGGGGGATGGTGACGGCCCCTTCCGAAGCGGAGGAAACCTCGTTCCGGTACTTGGCGAGCACCCCGGTTCGAACCGGCGACGGTGGTCGTTTCCAGCTTTCCCGTCGTCTCGCCATTTCCGACTGGTCGACATCGACATTGATTTCCCTGCTCTCGGCATCTATGACGATCCGGTCCCCGTCGCGGATCAGGCCTATTGGCCCGCCTACCGCCGCTTCAGGCGTCACGTGGCCAACCACGAAGCCGTGACTGCCGCCGGAGAAGCGCCCGTCGGTGATAAGGGCGACATCATTGCCGAGTCCCTTGCCCATAATCGCGCCGGTCGGGCTGAGCATCTCCCGCATGCCGGGCGCACCTTTTGGTCCCTCGTAACGAATGACGAGCACGTCGCCCGCGACGACCGTGCCATCGAGGATCGCGGCGAGCGATTCTTCCTCGGAGTGAAAGACACGCGCATTGCCCTCGAACCTCAGCCCCTCCTTGCCGGTGATTTTCGCGACGGCGCCATCGGGCGCGACGTTGCCGTAAAGAATCGACAGATGGCTATCCGGTTTGATCGGGTTGTCGAAGTCGCGGACGATATCCTGCCCGCCCGGGTAGTCCGCGACGCCGGCCAGGTTCTCCGCCATCGTCCGGCCGGTCACCGTCAGGCAGTCCCCATGCAGCAGACCTTGGTCAAGCATGCGTTTCATCAATGGCTGGATTCCGCCAATCTCGATCAGCTCGGACATCAGGTAACGCCCGCTGGGCCGCAGGTCGGCCAGCACCGGCACCTTTGAGCCAATGCGGGTGAAGTCATCGAGCGACAGTTCGACATCTGCCTCCCGCGCGATCGCGAGCAGGTGCAGGACTGCGTTCGTGGAACCGCCAAGCGCGATGACGACAGCGATCGCATTCTCGAAAGCCTTGCGCGTCATGATGTCGAGCGGCCTGATGCCTTTTCGAAGCAGGTTCAGCACGGCCTCTCCGGCTTTGTGGCAATCGCTCATCTTCTGCTCGGAAACGGCTTCCTGCGCGGAACTGTTCGCGAGACTCATGCCGAGTGCCTCGATGGCCGAGGCCATCGTGTTGGCCGTATACATACCGCCGCAGGCTCCGGGACCCGGAATTGCCGTCTGCTCAACTTCGAGGAGTTGCTCATCGTCGATGGTGCCGCCCGAACGCGCGCCCACAGCCTCGAAAACGGCCACGATGTCGCGGCGCTTCTCGCCGGGTTTGATGGTGCCGCCGTACACGAATACCGCCGGGCGATTGAGACGCGCAAGCGCCATGACACAACCGGGCATGTTCTTGTCGCAGCCACCGATTGCCACGATGCCGTCGAAACCTTCCGCGCCTGCCACGGCCTCGATAGAGTCGGCAATGATCTCACGGGACACCAGCGAATAGCGCATGCCCGGTGTCCCCATCGAGATGCCATCGGACACGCTAATCGTATTGAACACTACGCCTTTGCCGCCTGCGGCATCCGCTCCCCGTGCTGCCTCGTCCGCGAGGCCGTCGATATGCATGTTGCATGGCGTAACCATGCTCCAGGTCGAGGCGATACCGACCTGCGGCTTGCCGAAGTCCTCCTCGGTGAAGCCGACCGCACGCAGCATGGCGCGGCTCGGTGCCTGCTCAACACCATCGACAACGACGCTCGAATAACGTCGCAGGTCTTTGTCACTCATCGTCGTGGTTGCTCCGGTAACAGTCGATGCGTGCCCGCGAGGGGCCGGAGCGGAAGTCTAGCAGTAAATCGTACGCAGAGCGCCCGGGGAGAAACCGGGAGCCTTCGAATTCCTTTTCAACGGGCCGCTAGCGCTCGTCGTCGCGAATCATCACGGCAATGTTCGGCGAGACGCTTGCCGGCCGACCTTCCCGGTCGACGTCGAGCTTGAGCACGAAAGCCTCGTTTCCTTCGGCCCGTGAATCCTGCACGAGCGGTATGAGAAGGCGTGCCGTGCGCTGGCCGGGGCCGAACGAGATCGAGTAGCTGCCCGGCGCAAAGTAATCTTCGCCTTCGGTCGCCGTAAGATCCTCGACGGTGAACCCGACTACCAGCGACGTGCTGTCGGGATTGAAGCGCAGTATGTCGATCTGGGCCGCGGGATCCGATTCACTGACTGAAACCTGGCTGGACACGAATCCCACGGTATTGACCGGCAGCCTTGCTTCGAAGGCCCGTTGGTCATCGTCTTCCAGGGTTACGTGGATCACGGCCAATTCGGTTTCGGCGGCGTCGGCCGGTCGCAACCGCAGCGTAGACTGCTGGTCGGCTTCGCGGCGTGGATCGGAGGCCGCCGTCAACGTGATCCGCGCACGCGGCTGGCCCGCAGGGAAATTGACGAGGCCGGCGTTCGAGAGCGCATACTGCCCCGACCCCCAGGGCGACCGATTGCCGCTGAAGCCGACCTCCTCGAGACGCAGCGTCAGGGGCGCCGACGTGTCACCTGATCGCACGAAGTCGACAATGACGGGATCCCCGTCCTCGCGAAGCCGCACGCGGGTCGCCTCGCCGGCGGGACCCGCGGGCGCAATGTTCACGAACGCTGTCGGCGGCGGCAGCTGCGAGAAATCGACGAGATCGGACTCTGGTGCCGCCGGCTCGGATGTCGGCTCGACAGCCACCTCCTCTTCAGGAACGTCGGGCCCGGCATCCGGCACGGGATCGACGACGTCCGGCAACGCGGACTCGATCTGGCCGGTTTCCGTTCCCACCGACGCCGCATCGTCACCGAACACCGGATCAGGCAGCTCGGCAATGTCCTCGACCACGGGTTCAGGTACATCCACGATGCCCACGGAAACACCGAATCGATCGAGCCACGGGTCGAGGTATCCCATCTGTTGCGCGCCAATACCGCCGAGGCCGAGGAGTACAAGAACGATCGCGATCCATTTGCCCGGCGAGCTGCGTTCGGGTTCTACCTCGATCCGCTTCGGGGCTTCGAAAGTCACGGTCTCATCGCGAGCCTCTTCCAGGGCGTCGAGAAACGCCTGGACGGAACCGAATCGTGTCACACGCGAGTATGACAGCGCCTTCTTCAGCGCCTTCCACTGTCCTTCATTGATCGCCTGGGGTCGCTGCGCCGTCATCCCCTCTTCGGATGCCTCGGCTGCGTTGCGGGGTCCGAATACGCGGTATCCGGCAACCAGGCGATACAACAGGCAGGCGAGTGAGAAGACGTCGTCCGTCGCTACGGGCTCTTCGCCGCCGAGGACCTGCATACTCGAATATGCCGGCGTCATCGCACCGAGGACGCCCGGGTCGAATTCCGGCTCGCCCTGCTTCTGGCGGACGCGCGCAACCCCGAAGTCGAACAGTTTCGCATCGCCGTTCGGGCACATCATGATGTTGGCCGGTTTCACATCCGCGTGCACGATGCCGCAGCGGTGCGCGTAGTCCAGAGCTTCGCCCACCTGACGCACGATACGGAACGCCGCATCGACGTCGATACTCTTGGCATCGGGCGAATCCAGGATCTCGGCCAGTGTGCGGCCGTCGAGCCATTCGAGGATGAGGAAATAGAGATCGTCATCGCGATCGAGATCAATGAAACGGACGATGTGAGGATGCACGAGGCAACGCGTCTTGGCCGCCTCCTGTTGCAATGCACGCAGCGCGTTGCCGTCCTCGGCCAGTTGCGGTGACAGTATCTTGATGGCGACACTGGTTTGTTCGGAACCCGCTTCGGCCAGGCGTCGGTCGAGTGCTTTGTAGACGACCCCCATGCTGCCGCCCGACAGCTTTTTCTGAAGCAGGAACCGGTCGCGCAAGATGGAACCGACCTGTACTCTCGAATCCGCGTCGTTGACCGCGGTCGGCAAGGCATCCGACGGTATGATCGCCGTGGTGCCGAACGAGTCATCGGCTTCCGCCTCGGGCGCCGCTCCCGCGATGGCCGGCTCGTCCACGACGCGTTGCGATGGCTCTGCGTCGACGGCTGGCTCGGCACGGGCCGGGCGAGGAACACCTAACGGTGAAGTCGGGACATCCTCGGTGACGTAGTGGTCCAGCATCGACTTGACGAGCTGGAACGTCTCCTTGCGCAGTTTGCCCGCATCGTAACGCTCCTGCAGGACGTGGCGTATCTCTGCCTCACTACCACCGTCTTGCGACAAAAGCGAGCCGATACCTTCCTGGATATCGGCCAACATGTCGACGTCATTCGCCGCGGCCTGCAGGCGATCGTCGAAGGTCGCCAGCTGGTCAGCGAACGTATCGCGAGTTTTTTCGGAATCTGCGTTCATACCTGACAGCGAATTTTACCGGGATTATCAAGCTCCAAACCGGAACTGGTCGTCAGATTACCTTGCCGGGATTCAGGATACCCGCGGGATCCAGCGTTTTCTTGAGCTTTCGCATCACCTCGAGCTCGGGATCGCTGCCGTAGCGGGAAAGCCACTCACGCTTGAGCTGGCCGATACCATGCTCGGCGCTGATACTACCCCCGAATTGTGTCACAAGATCGTATATCGCGCCCGTGATGCGTTTCCCCTCTTCTTCCCGCGCGGATGCATCCCTGTCGCGTGGCAGCACGACGTTATAGTGGAGGTTGCCGTCCCCGACATGGCCAAAGGCCACGAGGCGCGCATCGGGGCAGAGTGTCTCGAGCAATTCATCGCCCTGCTCGAGAAATGCCGGCATCGCGGACACGGGTACCGAAATGTCATGCTTCAGGGCCTTGCCGTCCTTTCTTTCGGCCTCCGCGATCGAATGCCGGAGCCGCCACAACGCCGCGCTTTCCGACGTGTTCTTGGCGATCACGGCATCGAGAACGGGACCGTCTTCCATCGCTTTGGCCAGCGCCGCCCCGAGTTCGTCAATACTGCCGGCCGCCTCAATCAGTACGTACCAGGGCCAGCGTCGATCAAACGGCAGCCGGGCATCCGGTATGTGTTTCTCCACGAGCCCGAACACGTAGTCGGAGACGAGCTCGAAGGTCTCGACACGATCCGCCAGCTGCTCCTTGAGCCGGGCGAGGAGCCCGACCGACTCACCGGCTGTCGCAACCGCCACCATGGCGGTCTGTAATTTGCCCGGGTCGGGGAACAGGCGGAGGCATGCCGCGGTGATGATGCCGAGGGTCCCCTCGCTGCCAATGAAGAGCTGCTTGAGGTCATAGCCGGCCGTGTCCTTGCGCAGTGCGCGCAGACTGTTCAACACCGTGCCATTGGCCAGCACAACCTCGAGACCCATCGTCAGCGACCGGGCGGTACCGTAGCGCAGTACGTTCAGGCCACCGGCATCGGTGGCAAGGTTGCCGCCAATCTGACAGGTTCCTTCGGCCCCGAGGCTCAACGGAAAATAGCGCCCGGCGGCGCGTGCTGCTTCCTGTATGTCAGCGAGAATACAACCCGCCTCGACCGTCATGGAGAAGTTCTGTGCATCGACGCTACGAATCCGCCGCATCCGGTGCATCGACAGGAGAATCTGCGTGCCTGACCCGTCCGGTACCGCGCCGCCGCACATCCCCGTGTTGCCGCCTTGAGGCACGACCGCGACCCCGGCCGCATGACAGGCACGGACGATGGCCGCGACCTCTTCGGTACTTGCCGGGGCGACCCGGAGCGGCGTCCTGCCTTTGTAAACCCCTCGCCATTCGTTCAGGTACGGCTCGAGATCGGTCTCGTCATCTGTCCAACCGCGCGTACCGACGATCGCCTTCAGTTCGTCAAGCAACGCTTTCATCGAGTATCACCTGCTGTTCGAACGTAGCCCAGTCGATATTGCTGCCGCACATGACGAGCACAACTCGCTTGCCCTTCAAATCGTCGCGGAGGGGGCCCAACAGTGCCGCCGTAGTCGCCACACACGCCGGCTCGACCGCAACCTTCATCGCCTGGAACAGAAGACCCATACAACGTCTCAGCATGTCATCATCGACACGCACGAGGCGATCGACGTTCGCCTCGGTCAACGCAAACGAGTACGGCATGGCGAACGGCGCGCCGAGACTGTCGGCGATCGTCCTGACGGTGTCAATGGCCTGCGGTGAACCCGCTTCCCGGCTGCGGTGCATAGTATCTGCGCCCGTCGGCTCCACGCCGATGATCTCGCAGTCCGGACGAAGTTGTTTTACGGCATTCGAAACGCCCCCGATCAGACCGCCGCCACCGACAGGGACGAGCAGCACATCGAACGCACTCACCTGTTCGCAGATCTCGAATCCAACCGTACCCGTGCCGAGCGCAACGTCACGACCTTCGAACGGGTGCACGAGGTAACGCCCCTCCGTCTCCTGGATTTGTTCTGCGAGCTCGAACGCGGTATGCACATCGTCCGCAAGCACGACCTCGGCTCCATAGGCCTTGCAGCTGGCAACCCGTGCCGGGTTTGCCGAGCGAATCATGACGACTTTCGCGGTCGTTTCCAGAGCATGGGCCGCAAAGGACGTTGCGATCGCGTGGTTGCCTGCGCTGACCGCGGTCACCCCACAGGCAAGCCGGGCCTCATCGAGACCCATGAGGGTCGCGAGTGCGCCGCGCGACTTGAACGTGCCGGTGCGCTGCAGGAACTCGAGTTTCGCCGTTACTTCAGTTCCTCCCCCGAGCGCCGATTCCATGAAAGGACAATGCACGACAGGGGTGGCGATGATGTGCGCCGCAATGCGTTCGCGCAGTCCGGCAATTTTGTCGATATGGGGTCCGGTTTCGCTCATTTGTTATGTAAACTACGTATCTCGGGACGTCGAAGTATGCCCTGTAACACAAGGGGATAGAGTAACTTCTTCAGAACACTTGCGCTGTTCCCGGGAGTTGATTAGGTTGGACCGAGCGCACTGTGGCAGAGAATCCACAGATACGAAAGTCGCTACAGGCATGGGAATGGATCTAGACGAACTGTCGCAGTCGGGGATTCGGCGGATAGCCGATTATTCGCCGTATCTGGACCAATTGGCCGGGCTGGCCCAGCAAATGGGTCTGCGACAACGCAGTAACCTGATGCAACTCGAGACGTCACTGCGCAGTCACTGGTCTCTGGGCCAAAACAGCATCCTGAGCTGGACGCCATTGGACCAGAGCGTCCTGATTCTCGTCGTCCCGCACTACGCGATCGCGGAGTACACGTCACCGCGTGCCGCTGATCTTCCGCCGCGGGTGTCACCGCGTTTCGTTACCGAACTGATTTCCGGCGATCGTCAGCTCACCATCTCGCAGATGCAGAAGGTCTCGAGGCTGCTCGAGATCGAGCCAGTCAATATTCCGTTGCGCGAACCGCTCTCCGGGGGCGGCGTCGAGACGCAGATCATTGAGAAGATGATCCGCAAATACGGTATCAACTACGTCCCGAGCCGAGCCGTCACCCTGTTCGACATTGTGGGTTTTTCGCTGCTGACGCCCTTCGAACAAATGACTCAGCTCAACAGCCTTTCGTATTCGCTCAATTCCGCGCACGCGAAGATGCTGGAGCAGGACGTCAATATCGACTTCGCGCGTTCCTCGAGCGGTGACGGCTTTTACGTCTGGAACCGCGACGAGGGCCTCGAGGCCAGCGTCAATCTCTATCACTTCATGCATATCGTTCTGGCCGACAACGCCATCGCCCGCAGCAAGGCCGCGTCCAAGGCCGTGCCGCGTCTGCGAGCCTGCTTTCATGTCGGCAGCTGTTACGAGTTCCACCAGGCCGAAGGACTCAATCCGACA
>JANQGP010000341.1 GCA_028277265.1 Woeseiaceae bacterium
TGGGACTATGAAGACAACCCGACGTATACGGACTTCGTTACGCCGGCGAATCTCGTGACGACGCTGGAGAACTGGCCGAACATCCAGGACACCGACTACAACTATCGCGACTACATCAGCACCGGCAACAACCGCGACAACTTCGACGGTGCCTGGGCGCCACGCGTCGGTTTCAGTTATGTGATGGGGCAGGAAGGATTGCACACGCTGTTCGGCGGCTACGGCCGGTCCTACGACCGCAACCAGTTCGACCTGATCAAGAACGAGGTTCTGCGCGGTACGTTCGCGACGGCCGAGTTCTTCTTCACGAGTGCGAGCACCGGCGATCCGGATAACGATTGCGACCCAATGACGCAAGACAACTGCGTGGACTGGGATCCGGTTTACCTGACGCAAGCCGGCCTCGACGGCCTCGTGACCGACCTCGACGTGCTGGACGAGGCACACCTGCTGCCGGAGGATCTGAAGACGCCGTATGCCGACCAGTTCAGCATCGGTGTGCGCAGCGACTGGGGCGATCTGTGGTCGTCGGAAGTCAGCGTGTCCTATGTCGAGAGCCACGACCAGTTCAGCTGGTACCTTGGCAACCGTCGCGACGACGGCTCGTTCTTCGCGCCGGGCACGATCTTCGGCCCGCCGTGGGGCTTCGGATTGCCGGATCGCGGCCGTCATCTGATCATCGGCCAAAACGACGGGGAGACCGAAACGACGGCGCTGTTCCTCAAGCTCGGACGCGCCCACGCGGATACATGGGGTTTCAACGTGGCCTATACCTATACCGATGCAACCGAGAATCGGATCACGTCGGGTTCGTTCAATCTTGCGTACCCCACGCAGGACGGCTACGGCACCTACAAGGTCGTGGACGTATCCGAGCACAGGCTGGTAATGACCGGTACCTACGATCTGCCGTGGGAGATTCTGGCAACAGGCAAGTTCACGTATCGTTCTTCGCCCTACAAGCAGTTTCTGAATCTGTCGAACGGCGGTGGCCAGCAGTTCTTCGACCGTCTCGACCCGAGTGACGGCGATTTTCAAAGCTTCGATGTTTCGCTGTTGAAGAACTTCGACACATCGTTTGCGGTTGACGGCTCGGAGGCCTGGGTACGCCTGGACGTGATCAATCTGTTCAACAACAGCAACTACCGCAACTTCGTTCTCGGCTTCAATAACGCCGAGTTCGGCCAACCGAACCTCAACAGTTCGACCTTCGGCCGGCGCTCGGTGAAACTGTCGGCCGGTTGGCGCTTTTGACGGTAGCGACACGATCCGGGCAAACCGGATTCGGGTCAGGCCATCGCTCTCCCCCGGCGATGGCCTGATTCGTTTTTTCCTGCATGGAGTGGAGAGTGACATTGCTGAATTCCCTGTTTCGAGCAACTGTCGCCCTCGCGGCGGCGATGGCCGTGGCCTGCGGCGGCGGCAGTTCTGGCGGCAACCCCCCGCCGCCGCCGACCGCTTCGCAACAAGAGGCATTCCTCGATGAGTTGAGCCGCCGCACGTTCGACTATTTCTGGGAGACGACGGACCCGCAAACCTGTCTTGCGCCGGACCGCTGGCCGTCTGCACCGTTCTCGAGTATCGCCGCCATCGGATTCGCATTGACGAGCTATGGCGTCGGCGCCGAGCGCGGTTATGTGACTCGCGACCAGGCGGCGAATCGCACTCGCGACTGCCTCGAGTACCTGTACGCACTCCCGCAAGGACCTGCCGGGCAAGGTGTCAGCGGCTACAGGGGATTCTTCTACCATTTCCTGAGCCTGACCGACGGTACGCGCCACAGGACGACCGAGTTGTCGTCGGTGGACACGAGTCTGCTGCTCGCCGGTGTGCTGTTCGCCCAGTCCTATTTCGATGAGGACAACGCGACCGAGCAGGCGATTCGTGAGACGGCCGACCGCATCTACCGGCGTGCCGACTGGACGTTCTTCCTGCGTGGCCCGAACGATCCACCGGCGAACAACCTGCCAGCCTCGAAAGGTGTTGCAATGGGTTGGAAGCCGGAATCGGGTTTCGGCTCGCACGACTGGGTCGGCTACAACGAAGGCATGCTGGTCTATGTACTTGCGCTCGGCTCGCCTATGTTTCCACTCACGCGCGAGGCCTGGGACGAGGGCTGGGCGGCCCGGCTCGACGAGGACTGGGCCACCTATTACCGGCAGGAGCATCTCAATTTCGAGCCGTTGTTCGGGCACCAGTATTCGCACGTCTGGATCGATTTCCGCGGTATCCAGGACGATTTCATGCGCGAGAAAGGCATCGACTATTTCGAGAACAGCCGGCGCGCAACGATCGCGCAACGCGAATACGCCATCGACAATCCCGATAACTGGACCGGCTTCGACGAGAACGTCTGGGGGCTGACGGCCTGTGATGGACCCGGAGGCGGTCCGCACGTCGTCAATGGCGTGGAGCGACGGTTCTGGACGTACGCCGCCCGCGGCGCGAGCGACATCCGGGTTCGTAATGACGGCACGATTGCACCGACGGCGGCCGGCGGGTCGATTCCGTTTGCACCCGAAATCGCGATTCCGGCGTTGATGGCCATGAAGGAAATCTACGGGGAACACCTGTACACGGACTACGGGTTCCTGGATGCCTTCAACCCGAGCTTCACGTTTGACGATCACAATCCGAACCGGGGGACTGTGTATCCCGGCATCGGCTGGGTCGGCAGCGACCATCTCGGTATCGACCAGGGTCCGATACTCCTGATGTTGGAAAACCATCGCAGCGAACTGATCTGGGACACGATGAAGAAGAACCCCTATATTCGCAAGGGACTCAAGGAGATAGGGTTCGCCGGCGGTTGGCTGGATTGATGCGGCAAATCGCCTCCGTATTCGTGGCGTTGTCGCTCATCTCCTGTGCCACGGAGCCGACACCGGCGACACGCGGATTCGTTCTCGAGGGGCTCGGACCGGGCGATCGGAACATCGTCTACTTTGTCCAGTTGCCGAAAGGAACGGCTGCCGGTGCAGGGCGATGGCCTCTGCTCGTCTTCCTGCACGGTCGTGGCGAGTCGGGAGGTGGCTTGCGCAGGGTCGCGGTGCATGGACCGATCAAGGCATCCGTCGGGATGGACGATTTCCCCTTCCTCGTCGTCGCTCCCCACCTGCCGGTCGACGTGTCCTGGGACCCGGAGTGGGTCACGGCGGTCGTTGGAGACGCGATGTCCCGGTGGCCCGTAGACCGCGACAGGGTCTACCTGACCGGGCTCAGTCTCGGCGGCCACGGCACCTGGGATACGGCAGCCCGGTACCCTGACATGTTTGCGGCGATTGCCCCGGTGAGCGGTCGCGGCGATCAGGAGCGGGCCTGCTCGCTGGCCGGTCTGCCGATATGGTCTTTTCACGGCGTCCTCGATGACATCGTCGCCGCTTCCGACAACCAGGCGATGGTCGATGCCGTGCGGCGTTGCGGCGGCGAGCCGGGTCTTACCCTCTACCCGGACACGGGACACGATGCGTGGACCGGCACGTACGACGATCCGCGACTCTACGCGTGGCTCCTGAGTCACTCCCGGAATGACTGAATCTGCAGGGACAATGCTGTGACTTTATCGACACTCGACCTATCGATCGTCTTTGGCTACGCCATCGCCCTCGTTGCGATTGCGACGCTGGTCTCGCGCGAGCGAGCCGGTCACTCGAAGGACACCAAGGACTACTTCCTCGCCGGCAAGGCGCTGCCCTGGTGGGCGGTGGGCGCTTCGCTGATCGCAGCCAACATATCGGCAGAGCAGATCATCGGCATGTCCGGCTCGGGCTACGTCGTCGGCCTCGCCATCGCGTCTTATGAATGGATGGCGGCGGCGACGCTGCTGATCGTCGGCAAGTATTTCCTGCCGGTGTTCCTGAAGCGGCAGATCTTCACGATGCCGCAGTTTCTCGAGCAGCGTTACGACAGTCGCGTGAAATTCGTGATGTCGATCTTCTGGCTGGGCCTGTATACGTTCGTCAACCTGACGGCGATCCTGTGGCTCGGCGCCACCGCCATCCATTCACTGACGGGCATGGACGTCACGTTCGGCCTGGTTGCGCTCGCCGTATTCGCCGTTGCCTACTCCCTGTACGGCGGGCTGAAGGCCGTCGCGCTGACGGACATCATCCAGGTAACGCTGCTGGTGCTCGGCGGGCTGCTGATCGCCTGGATCGCGCTCGACAAGGTAGGCAATGGCGCCGGTCCGATTGCCGGGTTCGGCCGTTTGCTCGACGAAGCGCCGGACAAGTTCGACATGATCCTGTCGAAAGACAACCCCGAGTACATCAACCTGCCCGGCCTCGGCGTACTGCTCGGCGGTATGTGGATGATGAATCTGTCCTACTGGGGCTTCAATCAGTACATTATCCAGCGTGCCCTGGGCGCGAAGGACATCAACGAGGCGCAAAAGGGCATCGTGTTCGCCGCGTTCCTGAAGCTGCTCATGCCGTTGATTATCGTGGTGCCGGGTATCGCGGCGTTCGTCCTGGCACAGGACGCAGCCAGCGGCGTCAGCGTGCCGCGGGCCGATGCCGCCTATCCGGCCGTCATGGCGCTGGCACCGACCGGTATACGGGGTCTGATCTTCGCGGCGCTGGTGGCGGCGATCGTGTCGTCGCTCGGCTCGATGATGAATTCCATCGCGACGATCTTCACGCTCGATATCTACAAACCGCTTCACAAAGGCGAGGAATCGGAAACCCATCTCGTGCTCATGGGCCGCATAGCGAGCTTTTCGGCGATCAGCATCGCCGTGCTCGTTGCACAACCGCTTTTGGGCGGATTCCCGCAGGCCTTCCAGTACATCCAGGAATTCACCGGCTTTTTCACTCCGGGAATCTGCGCGATCTTCATCCTTGGCGTGTTCTGGAAACGATCTACCGCCAACGGCGCGCTGCTCGCGGCGCTCGCCTCGTTCGGGCTTTCGATCGCCGGCAAACTGCTGTTGCCGTCGATGCCGTTCATGGACCGCGTGGGCTATGTCTTTCTCGCTTGCTGCGCGATCATGGTGGTCGATGCGTTGCTCGAGAGAAAACCGCAACCCAACGCGGTCGAGCTTGGCGACGTCGAGTTCGGGACGTCCGCAGGCTACTGGATGGGATCGGGCGTTGTCGTCGCCGGCCTCGTCGCGCTGTACGGCGCTTTTTGGTAAATCCATGAGACGTCTGGCAGCGCTTGGCCTGATTTTCTGCCTCGGATTCGCGCTGCCGGCGTCGGCCGAAGACGACGGCCGTATCCGGATTCTTATCAACGATCAATGGCAGTTCCAGATGAACGGTGCCGGCGATCGTCTCGACGAAGGCAACTGGAACAGGGTCACGTTGCCGCATACCTGGAATGCCGGCGAC
>JANQGP010000465.1 GCA_028277265.1 Woeseiaceae bacterium
ATTCGTGGCGATAACCGTAGCGACACCGACCGGCACTACGTACCGCAGTAGAATGCGCCAGGCCTGAAACAGCCGAGGCCGCTTCAATCCGAATTCCTCGGCCAGCGAGTCACGGGAAAGCGCGTAGCCCGCATAGACCGATATCAGCAGGCCGCCCAGCGGCAGCAACAGATGTGACGTCAACCAATCAAACAGGTCGAACAGGTTGAGCCCGAGCACTTTCAAGCCGCTCCAAATATTGAATGCCAGTGCCGGCCCGAATCCAAGCAACCAGATCGCCATACCGATCGCCATCGCAGACACCGGGCGCTTCCAACCCCACCGTTGCTCGACATACTCAACGACGGGCTCGAGTATGGAAATGGTTGACGACAAGGCAGCAATAGCAAGGAACAGGAAGAACAGTATCGCTGCGGCCATGCCGCCAGGCAGCTCGGCGAACGCGACTGGCAGAGTCACGAATATCAATCCGGGTCCGGAATCGGGACCGAGGCCATGGGCAAATACGATGGGAAAGATAGCCAGACCGGCAAGCAGTGCAACGGTAGTGTCCAGGCCCGCAATGGCGATCGATGTGTGACCAACCGAGACGTCTCTTTTCAGGAAAGAGCCGTAGGCCATCATGGCCGTCATACCGACGCTCAGCGTGAAGAAAGCATGCCCCAAGGCGATCAGCACGGATTCCCAGCTGAGCGCAGAAAAGTCGGGGTGAAACAGAAAAACAACGGCTTCGCCGAACTTGCCTGTCGTCGTCCCGGCGTAGACGACCAACACGATGAGCAGACCGAACAATGCTGGAACCATTATGCTCACGGCCTTCTCGAGTCCGCGCCGGATACCACCGGCGACAATGGCAATCGTGCTTGCCATGACCGCCGTATGCCCGGCGATCAGCATTCCAGGGCTCTCCAGGAGTCCGGCAAAAAGGGCACCTAGCCTTTCAGCCGAATCGACCTGGGTCGTATCGCCCGCGGCCAATTGTCCGTCAATCGCGAACCACAGATAGGACAAGGACCAGCCCGCGACGACGCTGTAGAAGGACAGGATGAGGAACGCGCAGACGATGCCCGACCAGCCGATCATCACCCAGCGCTGTGAATGCCCGTCACTAACGGCGAGCGCCTCGATGCAATGGACCGGACTCCCCCGGCCGCGCCGTCCGATAAGGATTTCGGCAACGAGGATCGGCAATCCGATTGCTGCAACGCATACGAGATAAACGAGCACAAATGCGCCGCCACCGTTCTCGCCGGCAATGTAGGGAAACTTCCAGACATTGCCGAGTCCGATTGCGGACCCGGCGGCGGCGAGGATGAAAGCCGTTCTCGAGGACCAACCTCCGGACGGCCGCCGTTGGTCGCCGGCAATGCTCGCTGTCAGTACGTCCGCGTTGACACTCATCTGCCCCGAACCGCTGGGTGTCCGGGACGAATCCCTCGTTGGCGACGAATAACCTCTCTCGCGAGATGCATGTCACGTCGAAAGACAACGGTCGACGAACCGGGCAGCGTTTGCTTGCTGGCGAAAACCGTGCCGGCGTCTGGGGTCCTGGGCTTCATTACTCTCACTCCCTATCTGCAGAGTCCAAAAAACGGACTACCTGGTCCGCGTTGGCGGCAACAGTGCAGGCTGGGAGTCGGGAGTGCTTGAAGATCCTGTGAGTATTCTCCGACTATTTCATGAATACCCGCTGATCACATAGTTTTCAATGGCTTATCTTCGTGCAGGCTCAGTCAGAATTACTCGTGTGCGCAGGCCAGTTCTTCCTGGTTCCGCACTACAATGTCCAGGGCTGCGTGCTGCATCTCACGTAACGGCGGCACAGCCTCGCGCCAGAGTCGACACGCTTCTTCTTCATCGCCGCTGTCGCGGGCGACCTCTCCCATATTGGCGAGGATCATCGGGTGAAGCTCGTTCAAGTCAGCTGAGACCACGATTTCCAGTGCCCTCTCGAGCCGGTCTCTCGCCACGTCAAACTGTTGTCGTGACGCGGCGATTGTCCCGAGGTTGATCAGGTCCCGCGCGATCGATCGCTGCCAGCCGAGCTGCTCGCCAATATCGACGGATCGCATGAGGTACGTCTCGGCTGAATCCAGGTCCTCGCGCAGTAGTGCATTGGCGCCAAGATTCCCCAGCACTTCAGCCTGTCCGGCCAAATCGTGCCTGGTTTCATGAACGCTGTTCGCGTCGTTCAATACCTGGTCTGCCTCTTCATACTGTCCAGTGACTGCCAGGACGATCCCGAGATTGTTTAGTGATCGGGCAAGAAGGTGTTCGTCGCCAAATTCCTCGGCGTAGTCAACCGCGGTCTGGAAGTGCCTGCGGGCCAGCTCGTTGTCGCCTCGGGCTTGCGCGACCGATCCTTGCTGCAGCAATATGAGGCTTCGGCGCCGGCGATCCTCGACGCTGTCCGCAGCGATAAGCGCGCGCTCGAAATACTCGAGGGCGTCGTCATAATCACCATTGAGCTTCGAGACGATACCCACACCGCGCAGAGCATCGGAGCGACTCTCCTCGGACACCTCGGCACTTGCCACGCTCTCGAACAACGACCCTGCGTCTTGCCGTCGCCCGGCGCGCAGGTATGCCAAACCGAGATCGAAAGCGATGACAGGATCGTCCGGACGCAACTGGTAGGCCGCCTCGAAACTGCTGATTGCCTTGTCAACGTTACTCGTATAGTAAATAGCTCCGGCTTCTCGCCAGCTCTCAACAGCAGCATCGACCGACCCTGCCGAGGCCGCATCAAGGTCGTTTGCGACCGCAACGATTGCCTCGGCTGCTCCCTCGACGTCGCCCTCCGACAGCTTGCTTAACGCACTCGCCTTTCGTGAATCGGCGGAGCCTACGATAGCCGCGACAGCAATTCGTATCGTTCTCTCTGAATCGGGATCAAGCCCATCGCCGGTGCGCGCTGCCTGATCGCGAAGCAGGCGAACGACTTCGTCAATCTTTGCATCGGTCGACTCGACGGTCGATTGTGTGGTCTCAAGCATCTCGACCGAGTCGTCAGGGACTACCCATTGCAAGATATCACTGATGTTGGCAAGGGTAACGAGTGTGCCGCCAAGCAGCGCAATGATCGCCCCCGTTCTGACCGGGTGTTCCTGCCACTTGTTGTCGGGAGACTCGCTCTGGCTAACCGTCACTTCCGCATCAAGGCGATAACCATGTCCGTGCTGCGTCTTGATGACGTTCGGCTCCGCCCCGCATTCCTCGAGAGCGACGCGGGCCTTGCGGATGACCTGGGAGATCGACGCCTCGCTGACGACGCGATTCGGCCATAGCATGCTGGTCAGCTCATCCTTGGAGATGACCTGATCACTGCGACTTGCCAGAATCACAAGCGCGTCGAAGACCAATGGGGGCGGTTCGACAGTCTCGCTTTTGCCGCGAATCTGGCGTTTCGCCGTATCGAGCTCAACACCAGCGAAGCTGTAAGTGGGTTTGTCCATGGGCGGATTATAGCGCCGGCCGTATGCCGCGGGTATGAACGGGAAGCGGCAGACGTTCTGTTCCTCACAGGCCTCGATCAGGCTGGTTCGATTGCCCTCGGCTCATTCCGATCCGACATGATGGTCGTCCAGGTCATATCGCCCATGCAGTTGACGGTCGTGTTCCCCATGTCAACGAGTCGATATACCCCGGCAAGAATGCCGGCGACTTCGAGTGGCAGTCCGAAGGACTGCAGGTAGATGAACGCCAGTACCAGACCACCCTGCGGGACACCTCCGGACCCTTGTGACAATACGAGTCCGATCAGGATCAAGGCAGCGATATCCCCGCCCGAGAACTGGATGCCCAGGGCTTGCGCCGTAAACAGCAAGATGACGACGAGTGTAATTGATGTTCCGTCCTTGTTGAGTTGCGTACCCAGTGGCAGCGTGAAGCTGTACACATTCTCCGATAGCCTGACGCGTTGGCGCGCAACTTCCATCGCAACCACAAGACTCGCAAGACTGCTGCAGGTCGCCGCGGTCGTCGCATAGAGCGGTCCCGTCGCGCGCAACCACGCGCCGATTCGTCGACCGGTAGCGATTCGCAAA
>JANQGP010000469.1 GCA_028277265.1 Woeseiaceae bacterium
CGAAACCGCTCGACGGAATGGGTGGCCGTTCGATCTTTGTCGTAAGGAAAGGCGACAAGAACGCGAATGTCGTGTTCGAGACCCTGACCGATTACGGCAGGCAGTTCGCAATGGCACAGGTCTACATTCCCGAGATCGCGGCAGGCGACAAGCGCATACTGCTTATCGAAGGCGAGCCCGTGCCTTACGTACTTGCGCGCATACCCAGCGATGAGGACAACCGCGGCAACATCGTCGCCGGCGCGGTCGCGGTCGGCCTGGAGATGTCGGACCGCGATCATGAGATTTGTGAGCAGGTCGGACCGGTATTGCGCGACGCAGGGGTGCTGTTCGCGGGCATCGACGTCATCGGCGACTACCTGACCGAGATCAACGTGACGAGCCCGACCGGCATCCGCGAACTCGACAAGCAATTTGACCTCAACATCGCCGGACTCATGTTCGACGCCATCCAGTCGAGGATTTCGGGACAGTGACCGGGTTGTTGCGGGGACAGTTACCCTGTATCCCAGAGAATACAGCCATCAATCCAAAAGAATCAGTAAGCTAAAATCAGGTAACTGTCCCCGCAACAACCCGGTCACTGTCCCTCTGCGGTATCGGATCGTCGAATGTGACCTAGTCTCTTGTTTATGTAGACAAAAAGGGGGAGACTTCGCGCCAGTATGGCGAATCCTCAGGTCATCGTTGATCCTCTCGACGAGCTGCGACTCATCGCGCCGGCCGTGCCCGATCGCCTGCCGGCCATGCTGTTCCTAGCGGCCCTGATCCACGGCATTCTCATCATCGGCATCACCTTCAATGCCGCGATCACCGACGACTGGGGCAACGCGATCTCGCTCGAGGTCACGATCGTCGCCGATCCCGACCAACAGATCGATCGTCCCGACGACGCGGCTTATCTGGCCCAGGCCAGCCAGGAAGGTGGCGGCAACACGCTGGAGCAGGTGCGGCCCGCTGCGCCGTTGCGGAGTGCGCTGCCGGTCGACAATCTGGGGCACGAGGATGGCACCGCGCTGCAGGACTCGGTCGCCCACGAACGATCCGCCGACGAGGTGCTTGCAACCGAGAACCTTAGCGACCGGCAGGCGACGATAGACCCGCGCACCGATCCACAACAGCGCGACACTGTTGCGATCGCCATGGAAGCCGGCGCCGAGGTGACCCTGCCGCTGCCGCAGGAAGCCGACGCGACGATGCTGATCAGCGAAAACCGGCCCAGGGACCTTATTATCAGTGCCGACACACGTGAGTCGGTGGCAGCCGCGTACCTGGACGGTTGGAAGCGCCGCGTCGAAGCGGTCGGCACTGCTTACCTGCCCGAACTCGGCGACATCGGCGATGTTACGGGCAGCCCGACGCTCATGGTTGTCATCGATCCCTCCGGCGACCTCGTCGATGCGGTCATCCGCAAGTCGAGCGGTTCGGCCGTTCTGGATCTCACGGCGCTCGATATCCTGCAGCGCGCCTCGCCCTTCAACCCGTTCCCGCCCGAAATGCTCGACGAGTACGAAACCGGCGTGCGCTTCGAATACAAGTGGCTGTTCGGCGACCGGCTCGTTACGAGTAATATCGCCAACGAATAAGCCGCAACTTGTGCCGCGCCAGCGATGGGCAGATACTGTTTACATGCAGTCGGATGCCTCGTATACGAATCAGCTACTTATCGCCATGCCCGGCATGGCGGACCCGAATTTCAGTACGACCGTCACGCTGATCTGTGAACATAACGAAGAGGGTGCCCTCGGTATCGTCATCAACCGCCCGACAACCCTCAAGCTGGCCGGCCTGTTCGAGCAGCTCTCCGTCAGCGATCCCGACCCGAATGCGGCCGACAATCCCGTCATGGCCGGCGGACCCGTCGGTCCCGAGCGCGGCTTCGTGCTGCACGGACCGGAACAGAGTTTCGAGAACACGCTCGCCGTTTCCGACGATATTCGCCTGACGCTGTCCCGCGACATTATCGATGCCATGGCGACCGGTGAGGGGCCGCCGCAGACGCTCGTCGCGCTCGGTTACGCCGGCTGGGAATCCGGCCAGCTCGAAAACGAAATGCTCGCCAACTCCTGGCTCAACGTGCCGGCAACCCCGGAACTCGTCTTCGAGACCCCGTTTGCGGAACGCTGGGACCTTGCCGCGCGTACGCTGGGTATCGATATCTCCTGTTTGTCACCGGATGCCGGGCACGCCTGACTTGCCCGCCGCGCGCACGATTCTCGCTTTCGACTTCGGGCTGCGACGCATTGGCGTCGCGGTCGGTCAGGACGTGACGGCTTCTGCAAGTCCACTCGGCACCGTGGCGAACCGCGAGTCCGGCGTCGATCACGATGCGATCGCAGCGTTGATACGAGAGTGGCGCCCGTCCGCGCTCGTCGTCGGCATGCCGGCACATGCCGACGGCTCTCCGACCGATCTCGCGGAGCCAATCGAAGCCTTTCTCGGGGAACTCGAGCGCTACGAACTGCCGGTTGAAACGATCGACGAACGCCACACGTCGGTCGAGGCCGAACACGTGCTCAAGGACGCACGGGCATCCGGCCGGCGGGGGAGGATTACGAAGTCGTCGATCGACGCCGCGGCCGCCGTATTTATCGCTGAAAGATATCTCGCCTCCCGGTAGAATTGCGCCTCGATGAACTCTGCCGAACCGATTGAACGGCTCACGGACGAAGCGTCCCTGCAGCTGGACGAACGTGGCCACCTCTGTCACTTGCTGACGCTCAAGGGCCTGGAGCGGCCATTGATGACGGAGATCCTCGATGACGCCGAGAACTATCTGACGGCGCCGGGCGACTTGCCGGCGCGCAGCCGGTCGATGGTCGGCCGCACCGTCGCCAACCTGTTCTTCGAGCCGAGCACCCGGACGCGGGCATCGTTCGACCTGGCCGGCAAGCGCCTCGGCGCCGACGTACTCAACCTCGACGTCAATACGTCGTCTCGCAAGAAAGGCGAGAGCATCCTCGACACGATTTACACACTCGAGGCGATGCAGGTCGACGTCATGGTCGTACGCGATGCGAGCGCCGGCGTACCCGCGTACATTGCGCGTCACGTGCAGCCGCACGTGAGCATTCTCAACGCCGGCGAATCGGACGTGTCGCACCCGACCCAGGGACTCCTCGACGTTCTGACGATTCGCCAGCACAAGGGCATTTTCGAAAACCTGGCCGTCGCGATCGTCGGCGATATCCGTCACTCGCGCGTCGCCATGTCAGCCGCCCAGGCGCTGACGACGCTGGGTGTGGGCGAGTTGAGACTCATCTCGCCGCCCGTCATGGCACCCGACCCCGACGCCGTGCCGGGTGCCAGAATCATGGACAACCTCGGCGACGGTCTAGAGGACGCGGACGTCGTCATGGCACTGCGCATCCAGCGCGAGCGGATCGGCAACCTCGATGGCATCCCGGGCATCGACGAGTACTTCGCAAACTTCGGCATCAGTCACGAGAGCATGAAACGCGCGAAGCCCGATGCCATCGTCATGCATCCTGGCCCGATGAACCGCGGTATTGAGATCGAGGGGTCGCTGGCCGACGGTCCCAATTCGGTGATCACGCAACAGGTAACCAACGGGGTCGCAGTGCGCATGGCGGTCCTCGATCGCGTCAGCAAGACCATGGCGACGCGAAACTGACATGGCCCTGACCGCGGCGCAGCAGAAAGCCCAGGCCAACCGCAACACGATCTTCGTCGAGGACGGGAAAGTGATCGCCGTCGAGACGTTTCCCGGCGACCAGTTCGTCTCGCGAATCCACGCGCCGAAGTGCGCTGAAGCTGCGCGGCCCGGCACGTTCGTGCACCTGACCTGTGACGAGTCACTGCCGATGCGGCGCCCATTGTCGATCATGCGGGTCGGCGACGGCTGGATCGAGGTGCTCTACAAGATCGTCGGCCAGGGTTTGCGGCTCCTGTCGCAAAAACGGGTCGGTGATACGCTGTCCGTGCTCGGCCCCATCGGACAGCCCTTCCGCATGTCGGCGGGCCGGCCGAAAACGCTGCTCATCGGCGGCGGCGTCGGCATCCCGCCAATGATCTACATCGCCGACTGGCTCCGGCGGGACACCGCCGACTGGGAACCACTCGCGATCCTCGGCTCGGAGATCCCGTTTCCGTTTCCGCTGCTTGCCTCACAGCTCGAAGCGCCGTGGCTCGACCGGGACATCAATGCAACGATGCCGCTGCTCGAATCGTGGGGAATTCCGTGTCGTCTCGCGACGCTCGCCGGTTTCGACGGCTGTTTCGACGGCTACGTCACCGACCTCGCAGACCGCTGGCTCTCGGACCTCGACGCCACCGCTCTCGCCCGGGTCGCGGTTTTCGCCTGCGGCCCGACGCCGATGCTCGAGGCTGTCGCCGAACTCGCGGCTCGCTACGGCCTGCCTTGCCAGGTATCACTCGAGGAGTACATGGCCTGTGCCGTCGGCGGTTGCGCAGGTTGCGCCGTGCGAGTTCGAACGCCGGAGGGCGACGCAATGAAACGCGTCTGTGTCGACGGGCCCGTTTTCGACGCGAGCACCATCGTCTGGTAGCCCCCTGCCGATTACCCGCCGAAATTGACCTTCGCTTCGAGGTTCGAGCGTGAATCGGCGTGCGACATCGCTTCTTCGAGTGTGATCGTGCCGTCCTTGTAGAGCTGCAACAGCGCGTCGTCGAAGTTCTGCATACCGGCCTCGCCGGAGTCCTTGTGGGCCTCCTTCACCGCCGAGATGTCGCCTTTCAGGACCAGGTCCTTGATGTGCGGCGTATTGAGCATGAGTTCGACGGCCGCAACACGCTTGCCGTTGCGAGCGCGTACGAGGCGCTGCGACAGGATGGCGCGCAGGTAGTGCGCGAGATCCATGAAGACCTGTGCGTGCTGTTCCTGCGGGAACAGGTTGATGATGCGGTCGAGCGTCTCGGCCGCGTTGTTCGAGTGCACCGTGGCGAGGACCAGATGTCCCGTGCCGGCCATGTCGAGCGCGGCACGCATCGACTCCGTGTCGCGAATCTCGCCGATCTGCACGACGTCCGGCGCCGCGCGCACGGCGCTCTTCAGTGCCCGGGCATACGACTTCGTGTCCAGGCCGACTTCGCGCTGGTTGATGATCGACTGCTTGTTCGGATGCAGGAACTCGATCGGATCCTCGATGGTGAGGATATGCGACGAGGTCTTCTCGTTACGGTGGTTGACCATCGCCGCAAGCGTCGTCGATTTGCCGGCACCGGTCGCGCCGACCATCAGGATCAGGCCCCGGCGCAGCATCACGAGCTCTTTCAGCTGCTGCGGCATACCGAGTTCATCGAGCGTCGGCAGCTCGCTCGTGATGTAGCGCAATACCATTGCGACGTTGCCGCGCTGATGGAACACGTTGACGCGAAAACGCCCGAGGCCTTCCTCCGACAGTGCGAAGTCGATCTCGAGTTCGCGGCTGAAGTACTCCATCTGCTCTTCGTTCATGAGCTCGATCGCGGCCTGTTTGACCATCTTCGGCGTCATCTCGAGCTTGTTCACCGGCATGATCTTGCCTTCGATCTTGATCTTGGCCGGTGCGAACGGGGCAAAGAAGAGGTCCGACGCCTTCTTCTCGACCATCAGCTTGAACAGCGGTTTGACGTTCATCTAGACGAAATCCCCTCGCTCAGAACGTTTGAGCGGTGTCCTCTTCCATGATGCGCAGGCTCTCGGACTGCTGGTCCGCGATCGCGGAATCGCGTTTACTCTCGAGCTTGACGCGCAGTCGCAGCTCGTTCTTCGAGTCGGCGTTGCGCATAGCCTCTTCGTAGGAGATCGTGCCGTTCTCGTAGAGGTCGAACAGCGCCTGGTCGAAAGTCTGCATACCAAGGCGTGTCGATTTGGCCATGATCTCCTTGATCTGGCCGACCTCGCCTTTGAAGATGAGATCCTGGACCAGCGGCGTGTTGAGCATGATCTCCATCGCGGCAACGCGGCCGATGCCGCCTTCCCGCGGAATCAGGCGCTGCGAAATAAACGCTTTCGTATTCAGCGAGAGGTCCATCAGCAACTGCGCACGCCGCTCCTCCGGGAAGAAGTTGATGATGCGATCGAGTGCCTGGTTCGCGCTGTTTGCGTGCAGCGTCGCGAGGCAGAGGTGGCCGGTCTCGGCGAACTGGATACCGTATTCCATCGTCTCCTTGTCGCGAATCTCACCGATCAGGATGACGTCGGGCGCCTGGCGCAACGTGTTCTTCAATGCGGCGTGCCACGTCTCGGTATCGACACCGACTTCCCGCTGCGTGATGACGCAACCCTTGTGCGGATGGACGTACTCCACCGGATCCTCGATCGAGACGATGTGGCCGCGCGAGTTCTCGTTACGATGGCCGATCATGGCGGCCAGCGTGGTCGACTTACCCGAGCCCGTGCCGCCGACGACGATACACAGGCCGCGCTTGTTCATGATGATGTCCTTGAGGATGGGCGGCAGCTCGAGTTCACCGAGCGTCGGGATCTCCGTCGTAATCGTACGCAGCACGGCGCCGACCATGCCCTGCTGGATGAAGGCGCTGACGCGGAAACGGCCGATACCCTGCGGCGCAATCGCGAAGTTGCATTCCTTGGTAGCGTCAAACTCCTTGATCTGCTTGTCGTTCATGATCGAACGCACCATCATCGCGGCCTGCTCCGGGTTCAGCGGCGTATCGGTCGCCTTGTGAATCGTACCGTCGACCTTGATAGCGGGCGGAAACCCGGCCGTCAGGAACAGGTCCGAGCCTTCGCGTTCGACCATCTTGCGAAGCAGGTTCTGAGTCAGTCGTACCGCTTGTTCGCGTTCCATCTATTCGTTTCTCCCGTCGGTCGCGGTGCAGACCGACTATCAGAAGTTCTCCTTGCTGACGGCCTTGAAGCGCGCCTCTTCCTTGTTGATCAGGCCCTTCGTCATCAACTCCGTGAGGTTCTGGTCGAGCGTCTGCATCCCGGCAGCCTGGCCCGTCTGGATCGCCGAGTACATCTGCGCGATCTTGCCTTCGCGAATCAGGTTGCGAATGGCCGGCGTGCCGATCATGATCTCGTGCGCTGCAATTCGTCCACCGCCAATCTTCTTCAGCAGTGTCTGCGAAATCACCGCGCGCAGCGACTCGGAGAGCATCGCGCGCACCATTTCCTTCTCGGCCGCGGGGAACACGTCGACGATTCGGTCGATCGTCTTGGCCGCGGAACTCGTATGCAGAGTGCCGAACACGAGGTGGCCGGTCTCGGCGCCGGTCAGCGCAAGTCGAATCGTCTCGAGGTCACGCATCTCGCCGACGAGAATGACGTCGGGATCTTCGCGCAATGCCGAGCGCAGCGCCTCGTTGAAGCCGAGTGTGTCGCGGTGAACCTCGCGCTGGTTGATCAGAGACTTCTTCGATTCGTGCACGAACTCGATCGGATCCTCGATCGTCAGGATGTGGTCGGGCTTGTTCTCGTTGATGTAGTCGATCATCGCCGCAAGCGTCGTCGACTTGCCCGAACCCGTCGGGCCCGTGACGAGCACGATACCGCGGGGGTGCATCGAGATGTCCTTGAAGATCGACGGTGCGCCGAGGTCTTCGAGCGTCAGGATTTCCGAGGGGATCGTGCGAAAGACGGCGGCCGACCCGCGGTTCTGGTTGTAGGCGTTGACGCGGAACCGAGCGAGCTTCGGAATCTCGAAGGAGAAATCGGTCTCGAGAAACTCTTCGTAATCCTTGCGCTGCTTGTCATTCATGATGTCGTAAATCATGCTATTGACATCCTTGTGGGTAAGCGCCGGCATATTGATGCGCTTGATATCACCATCAACGCGGATCATGGGCGGCACCCCACCCGACAAGTGCAGGTCGGAGGCGTTGTTCTTTACCGTGAACGACAACAGTTGGGCAACGTCGACGGCCATAATTCTCCCTCAGATTCATGCCCCGGACTTACCATAACCCGGAGCCAACGTTGGCCTAGTATAGCGAAGCAACCGGACTAAAACGTGATTGGGGTCACGGAAAACTTAAGCTTGCTCAGTGATTTGCTGAACAAATCGGCAATCGACGCCGGGCGCGATCCCGGCGCTGTCCGATTGCTTGCCGTCAGCAAAAAACAACCACTTACGAAGATTCGCGAAGCGGCTGCGGCCGGGCAGCGCGATTTCGGCGAAAACATCGTCCAGGAGGGGGTCGAAAAGATCAGGGAATTGGCCGATCTCGGCCTTACCTGGCACTTCATCGGCCACCTGCAGAGCAATAAAACACGCGCGGTCGCGGAAAACTTTGACTGGGTGCACACAATCGACAAGCTGAAGACGGCAAGGCGTCTTTCCGACCAGCGGCCGGCGGGTCTGCCGCCGCTCAACGTCTGTGTCCAGGTCAACGTCGACGACGAGCCGTCGAAATCGGGGGTTTCGCCCGGCGAGGCCGTCGGCCTGGCCGGTGCCTGTGCCGGCCTCCCGAACCTGACGTTTCGCGGACTGATGTGCCTGCCTGCGATTCGCGAGGGCTTCGAGGCCCAACGCGAGCCTTTCGCAAGGTTGCGCGCTCTTGCCGGGGACCTTCGGGGCCACGAAATCGATACGGATACCCTGTCGATGGGAATGACGGCAGACTACCGGGCTGCGATATTCGAAGGCGCGACGATCGTGAGGATCGGCACGGCGCTGTTTGGCGAGAGACCCGGCTGACGGGCAACAAGGCAAGCTATGGATTACGGAAAAGTCGCCTACGTCGGCGGCGGCAATATGGCGAGAGCCCTGGCAGGCGGAATGCTTGCCGCAGGGTACGAGGCGACTCACCTGTGGATCTCGGAACCGCTCGACGGA
>JANQGP010000030.1 GCA_028277265.1 Woeseiaceae bacterium
GCTAGGGCAGATTAGACGTCAATCCCCCCTTTGACGCGCCCGAACGGTCCCGCCCTATCAGCGGGGTCGTTTTTTTTTGGCCAGGGACGGCCTTATGCCGCGGGCACAGGGACGTGCAGGGGCGGCGATGGCCAGGGACGGCCTCATGCCGCGGGCACAAGGACGTGCAGGAGCGGCGATGGCCAGGGACGGTCGGCTAAAAGAGCTTGCGCGCCATGCCGAGGATGTCGTCGAGCCCGGACTTGCCGCCCATGTCGAGCAGGCCGCCAAGCGGGCCAAGCCCGCCGCTTTGCGCCGAGGAGCCGATATCGCGGCCCGCCGCGCTCTTTTTGTTCAGTGCGCCCATGGCGAGGGTAGCCAGCAGTGGCAGTGCCTTCTTGATGAGCCCCGCGTCGATCCCGGTCTCTCCGGAGGCAGCGGCCGCGACATTTCGGCTGACATCCTTCGAGCCGAAGATATGCCCGAGAATGCGGTCGCCATCCGCGCGAGTGTCCTCGGACCCCATCAGTGCCGGGTCGTCGAGATAGCGATCGTGGCCGCCGGTCTCGAGGGCCCGCCGAAAACCGGCGAGACCATCGTCATCGGCCGTGTTCTTCTTGAGGCCACCCATCAGCGCGGGTGCAAGGGCATCGACAAGTTTGGCCGCATCGCCGGAGCCGATTCCGACCGCATCGGCCAGCCGTCCGACGCTGTCACCGCCGCCCGTCGATTTGAGTAAATCCATCAGGTTCATAGTTGGCGCCTCGCAGGTCAGTCGTCCAGCGGAATACGAATCTTCTGGCCCGGGTAGATCTTGTTCGGGTCCTCGATGATGTCGCGGTTCGCTTCGAAGATCTTCGTGTACAACGATGCCTTGCCGTAGTACCGCTTTGCGATAGCGCCGAGCGTATCACCGCTGACGATCTCGTAGACCTCGGCTTTCTCCTCTGGCTCTTCGGGCCTCGGCTCGGGAGCGCGCAGGTCGTCGGCGACGATCTTCTCGACACCCTGGATGTTGCCGGCAATCAGGATCGCCTGCTCGCGGACCGCGGGGCTCGCGCAGTCGCCGCACAACGTGACGGTGCCGTCATCGAACTCCACGTCCAGATTGCTGAGACCGTGCGTCCTGATCTCGAGGTGCTGTTTGATGTTGTCTGCGGCTTCGGCGTCGGTGTCGAAGATCTGTCGGCCAACGTCTTTCACAAAGTCGAACAGTCCCATTCTATTCTCCCAGTCGTTATTCTGCAGGATTGTCGCCGGACAGCCGCCGGCGGACCTCTGTATGGACGTTACGCGTGACGTTTTGGTCACATGTCGCGTCTATCGTTTATTCGGCAAGTGTAACAGGCGGTATAATTCACCGTGCCGCGAAGGAGAGGTATCGTCATGCGCAAGCTCAGTATTTTCCTGCTGCTCAGTTTCGTGTTCACGGCAGGATGCTCGGTCAATCCCGTGACGGGCAAGCGCGAGGTCGTGTTGATGAACACGGCGCAGGAGATCGAGCTGGGACGGCAGAATTTCGTGCCGATGCAGCAGTCCCAGGGCGGCGCGTACGATCTCGACCCCGAGTTGACGGCCTACGTACAGCGTGTCGGCCAGAGCGTCGCCGCACAAAGCGGTGTCGATCTTCCCTACGAATTCGTCGTGCTGAACAACTCGGTGCCCAACGCATGGGCACTGCCGGGCGGCAAGATCGCCATTAACCGCGGTCTGCTCTACGAGCTCGAATCCGAGTCCGAACTTGCTGCCGTGCTCGGGCACGAGGCCGTACATGCCGCGGCACGCCATTCCGCGAAACAGCAGACGCGCGCGATGCTGATGCAGGTCGGTGTCATGGGAACCGCAGTCGCGGCGCGGGACAGCGACTACGGTAACCTGATCGTCGGCAGCGCGAATCTCCTCGCGCAGGCGGGTCTTGCCCGGTACGGCCGCAGCGCGGAGCTGGAATCCGACGCGTACGGCATGCGGTACATGTCGAAGGCCGGTTACGATCCGCAAGGCGCGGTCGAGCTGCAGGAGACCTTCGTCCGCCTGAGCGAAGGGCGACGCACGGACTGGCTGAGCGGTCTGTTCGCCAGCCACCCGCCATCGCGGGAACGGGTACAGGCCAACGTCGCAACGGCGGCGACATTGCCACGAGGCGGCATTCGTGGCGAGCGCGAGTACCAGGCTGCAATGCGCGTGACCATGCAGAGCCGGCCTGCCTACGAGACGTATGACGAAGGCCGCAAAGCGCTGGCCGACGAGGATCTCGACACGGCGCTTGCGAAAGCCAACGAGGCCATCAGGCTGCACGCTGAAGAAGCGCATTTTCACGCCCTGCGGGGTGACATTCGTCTCGTGCAGGACAACTATGACTGGGCGGTGACCAACTACACCCGAGCCATCGATCGGCGCGACGACTTCTTCTATTACCACTTGCAGCGGGGCATCGCGCGCAAGGAACTCGGCCAGCAGGATGCGGCCGTCATGGATCTTGAGCGCAGCCTGCAGTTGCTGCCGACGGCGCCGGCCCACTATGCCCTCGGCGATATCGCAAAGTCCCGCGGCGACAGGGCAACCGCGGTACAACATTTCCGGGTCGTTGCAAAATCGGGCGGCGAGTACGGCAAAGCGGCGACCGCCGAGCTGGTCAGGCTCGACCTGCCGTCCAATCCGTCGGCGTACATTCCGACCGGATGCTCGGCGGACGGGAACGCACGACTCGTTGTCGCGGTCAGAAACGATACAAGCGTGCGGATCACCGGTGTCCAGGTGGCTGTCGTTTACTCGGATGCTTCCGGGCGCCAGCAACAGCGGCGTTTCGCGATTGCCGGTCAGATTCCGCCGGGACAGATTGCCGGCGTGAACACGGGGCTCGGCCCCTATACGGCGGATTCCGGTTGCCCGGCGGAGGTGATCGCGGCACAGGTCGCGGAATAGCAGCAAGGAGAGACTAATGCCCAGGATTATCGGCGCCGTCGTCATCAGCCTGCTGGCTGGCCTGGCGATCGGGGCGTGGCTGGGCAATGGCGATCGGCCGGTATCCCCGGCAGACGGGCCGTCCGGCAATCCGCAAATGCCGGGTGTCGATGCCAGCGTCGAAGAGCGCATTGCCTATCTCGAACGGGTTGTCGTGCAGGAGCGCGAGGCGCGGATTGCGCTCGAGGATACACTCGCCGCGTTGTTCGACGATCTCGAGCGCCTCGAGAGTGCTGACCGGCGCGCGGTCGCGGCGCGCAACGAGGCGAACCGTCAACGCGAGGAGCAACAGGCAACGCAATCGCGGCGAAGTGCCAGGAACGATGCCGACTGGCTGGCGCGATACCGAGAGCGTCGCGTCGGCCGGCTCGTCGAAGGCGGTTTCACCGAAGATGAGGCTCGCCGTACCCTCGAACTCGAGTCCCAGGTTGCTTTCACGGCGCTGCAGTCCTCCTGGGAAGCACAACGCAGCGGGGAGCCGTTCGATCCGTTCTCGACCGGGTTGGACCCGCAGACGCTGATGCGCGAGGAACTCGGCGATGCTGCATTCGAGCGTTATCTCACGGCGCAGGGCCAGCCGACATCGATCGGAATCAGCCAGGTCTACACGGGCTCGCCGGGGAGCGAGGCCGGCCTGCAGGCCGGCGACCGGCTCGTCAGTTATGACGGCGAGCGCGTATACTCGATGACCGAGCTGCGACGTCAGACGATGCAAGGCTCGCCGGGTGAGAACGTCGTGATCGAGGTCGAGCGTGACGGCATGCGCATCCAGCTCAGTGTCCCGCGCGGGCCGATCGGTATTACCGGTAACGGCGCCCGCGTGCGCGGCATGAACTGGTGGGGCGGCTGATGCCTCCTTGACCCTGCCGCGGTGGATAATGGCCGCCGCGGGATGCAAAATGGGGTGACCAATAACAAGAGGTTGGCAAAAACCCTTGATCCGCATTCGTTACACGATACCCAACAGCTTTACGGCGCTGAGCCTCCTGTTCGGCATTGCGTCGATCGTGACGACCCAACTCGGTGAACTCGAGCTGGCTGCGTGGATCATCGTCTGGTGCGGCTTGCTCGATGTCATGGACGGCCTCTCGGCCCGCTTGCTCAAAGCCACGTCCGACTTCGGTGCCGAATTCGACTCGATGGCCGACCTCGTGTCTTTCGGCGTGGCGCCGGCCGTTCTGATGCTGAACGCAGGCATGCAACTCGGCGGCATCGAGTACGAGTCCGGACAGTTCTGGGTGCTGCTCGTGGCCATCGCGGTCTTTGCATTGTGCGGTGCCATGCGGCTGACACGATTCAATCTGGTTTCGGATCAGCCCAGCACGGGCTGGTTCACCGGCGTGCCGATCACGGCGGCGGGTGGCGGTATGGTGTCGTCGGTTGTCCTCGTACTGATTCACCATCCGGACATCGCGGCGTTGCTGCCGTTGCACCTGTACCTGCCCGTGCTCATGTTCGTGCTGGCTATGCTGATGGTGTCACGCCTGCGATTCCCGAAGGCGGTCAAGCGCGACAGCCTCGCGATGAACGTTTTCCAGGGCTTGGTGATGGCGGGCGTCTACTACTGCGGCATCACGCGCTCGTATCCCGAGTACCTGCTCGGCATCGGCACCTTCCTGTTGATCTCGGGCATCATCGCCGGACGAATCACCCGCGATCGCTAGCGCGACAGTCGTACCCCGGGGAAGAAACATGTCATACCGCAATCACCTGTTGTCCGTAGTGTTCTGCCTGTTGCCGTTCGGAGCCGTTTTCGCCACTGGTCCCGTACCGCTCGCGCTCGATCAGTACCGGCTTTTCGATGGCTTCATCGATACCTGGTGGGACGAGGGCGCCGGCCGCATGCTCGTCCGGGTCGACGAATTCGATGCGCCGTTCCTGTACCAGTCGTCACTGCCTCGCGGAATCGGCTCCAATGATCTCGGCATCGATCGCGGCCAGCTCGGCGCGACGCGTGTCGTCCGGTTCCTGCGCAGCGGCCCGAAGGTCCTGCTCGTCGAGGACAACCTTCAGTACCGCGCCAGCAGCGACAATGACGATGAGCGAGTGGCCGTTGAGCAATCGTTCGCACGATCCGTAATCTGGGGATTTACCGATATCGACCCGGATCCGGCGTCGACGATCGTCGATGCGACGGCGTTTTTCGTGCGCGACGCCCACGGCGTCGCACGACGTCTGGAAGCGACCGGGGAGGGTGCCTACAGCGTTGACGATGCGCGCTCGGCCATCTACCTGCCGCGCACGAAAGCGTTTCCCGACAACACCGAGGTCGAGGCGCTCGTTACGCTGGTCGGCGAGCCGACCGGTCGATTTCTGCGGACCGTCACACCGGATGCCCGATTCGTAACCGTGCACGTGCACCACTCGTTCATCCGGCTGCCTGACGACGGCTACGAACCGCTCCCATACGATCCGCGCAGCGGTGTATTCGGCATGGGCGCCGAAACCGGCGGCTTTCTCGACTATGCGACGCCGGTCGGCGACGCACTGGTGCGGGACTTCGGTGCGCGGCATCGACTCGAGAAGGTCGATCCGTCGGCTCCGGTCAGCGAGGCCGTCGAACCGATTGTCTACTATCTCGATCGGGGCGCGCCCGAGCCCGTGCGTTCGGCGCTGCTCGACGGCGCACGCTGGTGGGCAGAGGCGTTCGAAGCCGCCGGGTACAAAGACGCGTTTCGGGTCGAGCTGATGCCCGAAGGCGCGGATCCGATGGATGTCCGCTACAACGTCATCCAGTGGGTGCATCGCTCGACGCGCGGCTGGTCCTACGGCTATGGCGTGCGGGATCCGCGCACCGGCGAAATCCTGAAAGGGCATGTCACGCTCGGTTCGCTGCGGGTCAGGCAGGACTACCTGATTGCCGAGGGCCTGCTGGCCCCTTATGAGGGGGCGGATGTGCCGCCCGAGATGCTCGAAATGTCGCTGGCTCGAATTCGGCAGCTGTCGGCGCACGAAGTCGGGCACACCCTCGGTTTCGCACACAACTTCGCCGCGAGCACGCAGGACCGCGCGTCCGTCATGGACTACCCGTTCCCGAAAGTCTCAATCGCGCCCGATGGCGAGCTGGACCTGTCCGATGCCTATGACGTCGGCATCGGCGAATGGGACAAGCGCACCGTGCTGTATGCCTACCAGGATTTCCCGGACGGTGTCGATCGCGCCGCCGCCCGCCGGGCGATCATGAATGAGACCATTGCCCAGGGCTGGAAATACGTCACCGATGCCGATGCGCGTTCTGTCGCGACGTCTCATCCCGACGGCAACCTTTGGGACAACGGCGACGATGCGATCGCCGAGCTCGAGCACCTGGCGCGGGTGCGGGCGATCGCCCTCGAGCGGTTTTCCGAGCAGACTATTCGCCCCGGGCGCCCCGTTGCATCCATCGAGGAAGCGCTCGTGCCGATCTACCTGCTGCATCGCTTCCAGCTGCACGCGGTCGGCAAGCTGATCGGCGGCGAGGATTTCAGCTATCGGCTGCGTGGTGACGCCCAGGCGGCCGCGCGCCCGGTCCCGATTGCACGGCAGCGGCAAGCGATTGACGCGTTGCTGGCAACACTCGATCCGGAGTTTCTCGTGCTGCCGGCGACGATTTCCGGTGCGATCGAGCCGCGCGTGCCGTACGCACCGAAGACGCGCGAATCCTTCCGCGGCGCAACGGGCATCAATTTCGATGCGCTCGCCCCGGCCAACAGCTCGGTGGCGCTGACGCTCGAGGTCCTGCTCGAACCGAGTCGTGCCGCGAGGCTCGAGCGCGCCGGTTCGCCCGGCTTTGGCGCGATCGCGCGCGGACTTCTCGAGGCGAGCTGGTATGCCGACCCGCGGCAGGGTATCGCGGCCGCGGTACAACGGCAGACCAATATGCAGGTGCTGTACGGTCTGCTCGGTCTCGCCTTCGATGAGGCGGCGGACGTCGATGTCCGTGCCCAGGCAATGGCGGCGGTCGACGGGCTGCAGTACTGGCTTGGCCGGCGTTCGCCGCGCGACGACAGCATGCGTGCCCACTATGCCTTCGCAGCTGAAGAAATCCGGCGCCTGCGCGACGATCCGGCGGCCATCGGGACACGCGTGCAGATCCCGGTGCCGCCAGGCTCTCCGATCGGATCAGGCCCTCGATAGGCTCACGACATGAACACGACCCTGGCCGTACTGATCATCTACCTGGGCATCCTGGCCGGGCTCGCCATCTGGAGCCGTCGGGAGACGCACACGCTGTCCGGCTACTACCTTGCCGGCAAGAAGCTGCCTTACTGGGTCGTCGCGTTCAGCACGAACGCGACCGGCGAGAGCGGCTGGCTGTTGCTGGGATTGTCCGGCATGGGTTACCTCGTCGGCGCCCAGGCCTACTGGATCGTCGTTGGTGAAATCGTTGGTATCGGCCTTTCCTGGTGGATCGTATCGCGGCGTCTCAAGGCGTTCGGGGATGCGACCGATTCGATCACGGTGCCGGACGTCCTGTCGGCGAAGTTCGAGGACAGGTGGCACCTGATCCGCGGTGTCGCCGTGCTGATCATCCTCGTCATGGTAACGACCTACGTCACGGCGCAGATGGTCGCAACCGGTAAGGCATTCGATAGCTTCCTGGGATGGGACTACGAGACCGGCGTGGTCGTCGGAGCGATCTTCATCATCGCGTACACGTTCATTGGCGGGTACAAGGCCGTATCGTATACCGACGTCGTTCAGGGTGTGCTGATGCTGCTCGGCCTGATCGCGGTGCCGCTCGCGGCGATCGTTGCGGCCGGAGGGCTCGACAGCGTTCGCGAGTCGCTCGCACAGCAGGACCCGGCATTGCTCAGCATGTTCTCTTTCGGTGATACGCCGGCCTGGATCGGCATTGCGAGCTTCCTCGCGATCGGCCTGCCGTTTCTCGGCGTGCCGCAACTCCTGATTCGCTACATGTCCGCCCGCGACGACGGCGAGATTCGCAAGGCGCGCATCATGTCGATGGTCGTGCTGTTCATATTCACCTTCGGCGCCGTGACTGCCGGTGTCGCAGGGCGCGCACTGTACCCGGGTCTCGAGGATCCCGAGGCGATCTTCCCGATCATATCGAGCAACCTGTTCCCGCCGATTATCGCCGGAATGCTGCTCGTCGTCGTCTTGTCGGCCATCATGTCGACCGTCGATTCGCTCCTGTTGCTGGCGTCGTCGTCGGCCGTGCGGGACACCTACCAGAAGATGATGGGCAGTGCCGAAAGCGACGAGCGGCTGTCGACGTACGGCAAGCTCGTGACTATCGTCATCGGCGTCCTGGCCGTCGTACTCGGCGTGCAGGAGCCGCGCGTGATCTTTCACTTCGTGCTGGCGTCGTGGTCCGGGCTCGGGTCGGCGTTCGGCCCGGCCGTCATCGGCATCCTGTATTACAGGCGCATCACGTGGTACGGCGTGCTTTCCGGTGTACTGGGCGGTTTCACCGTCAACGTGGCCTGGCTCGTCTGGTTCAAGTCGCAATACCATGGCCTGTACGAGGCCATCCCCGGCTTCATCGCGGGTATGGCGCTGACCTGGGGCGTCAGTGCGCTGACGAGCAAAAGATCGACCTGACTGTAACCAAACCTGCGCTCCGACCCTATAAGCGTGTATGACATCACTCAACAAGGGGTTTTCGATGCGTCTATTCAAGATTCTGTCGGTCTTCGTACTGCTGGTCGCGCCCGTCGTTGCGGCCGCCGACGCGCGGACCGTACCGGGTGACGCCAACTGGTATTTCCATATCGACCTGAAGCAGATGCGTGCGGGCGGACCGGGCGTCGCCATGTACAACTGGCTGCGCGACGAAGTCATGACGGACATCCGTGACGATGCCGGCATCGACGTCGAGAAAGAGATCGACAGGGTTACGTCGTACGCAACCGGCGACGACGGCGCCGTATTGATCGTGGACGGCAAATTGAGCCAGGAGACCCGTGACAAGATCATGGCGTTCATCGCCACGGGCGGCGACATCAGCCCACTGAAGTCGAGCGGCAAGACCTACTACCATTTCGGCGGCGGCGACTCGATCGACGACGACGTGGTCTACGAGGCCGGCAGTGTCGGTTTCAAGATCGATTCGCTGGGTGAAGAGTCCTGGATCTCGATGGCGGTCAGGAACAAGGTGATCATCACGTCGACGGAAGGCCATATGCAGGCCCTGCTTGCGAGCAACGGCAAGATCAACGGAACGCGCAGCGTCGACGATGCACTGATGGTGCTGACGGCCGAGAAGACCTTCGTTCAGGCCGGCATGAAGTCGGGCATGCTGGGTGAGGGCGACTGGGACTCGAACATCCTGCGCAATACCGAGCAGGTCGCGTTCCTGATCTCGGCGGCCGCGAACAAGCTGGCGATCGAGGCCAGGCTGATTACGACGGAAGCGGAGATGGCGGAATCGCTCGCCAGCGTGGCGCGCGGCCTGATCAGCCTCGCGATGTTCGAGGAAGAGATGGATCCGGAGGTCGCCGCGGCGCTGCAGGGCACGCGCGTGGAGGCCAAAGGCAACAACCTGAGTATCTCGGTCGCCGTCGATCCCCAACTGGTCGTTCAGACGCTCGGTGAAGGATGAACGCAAATTGATTGCCGCCGCCAAGGCGGGGTCCGTGGAGGCTTTCACGGACCTCGTTGGCGGTTACAGGACGCGCTTGCTGCGCTTCCTGTTGACGCGCTGTGCGAGTTTTGCCGACGCCGAGGATGCATTGCAGGATACGCTGATCAACGCTTTTCGCTACCTGCACTCCTACGACCCGCGCTGGCGTTTCAGCACCTGGCTGTATCGCATCGCGATTCGCAATGCCGGCAAACTGCACCGGCACGACGTCGTCGATCTCACGGCGGAACTCGGCGATCTGCGCGACGAGGAATCCGATCCGTTGCAACAGTGCATCGCGGACTCGGAAAGCGAAAACCTGTGGGTCAGCGCCCGTCGTCTGCTGAACGACGAGGTCTACGCGGCCATGTGGCTGCGGTATACCGAGGACATGTCGGTTGCCGACATATCGAATACGCTTGACCGGTCGGTATCCTGGACCAAGGTCAACCTGATGAGAGGACGGCGCGCGCTGGAGAACGAACTCGGCGGCGCCGGCAACGGGAATGAAGCCTATGGATAAGCTCGCAGAACGGCTGCGCGACGACGCAGCGCGAATCGAGGTTGACGTGTCGGACGAACTCGATCGCCGTATCGAGGCGTCGTTGCGTGCGCAAACACGGCAGGCGCCGGCACCGCAACGCCCGCCGGCGAGGCCGCCCCTGTTCTGGTGGGCCAGCACGATCACGGGAATCGCGGCGGCGGTCGCCGTGATCGCCATTGTCAACCTGCAGGTCGAACAGCAGCCGGAGCCGGCCGTCCCGGTCGATCTGCTGGCGACAACCCCGAGAATCGAGCTGAATGCCGAGGCGGCCATGTTGACGGCGCCACTGCACGATGAGCTCGACAGGCTGCAGTCCGACCTGAGGAAAGCCGAGGAGAAAGTCCGGCGCGATATCGGGCTGTAGCACGGTACGGCGTATTTCCCGCAGCGTGTATCATCAGCATGTCGGAAATGAAATCGGGAGGGCTCCGCTGGCATGACGCACGCCGTGCTGTTCGATATCGATGGGACACTGCTGCACTCCGCAGCGGTCGACGATGCGCTGTACCGGGAAGCCGTCATCCGGGTTCTCGGCGATGTGCGCCTGCGTCCGACCTTGCACGACTACGAGGCGATCACCGATACCGGTGTCCTCGGGCAGATCCTCCGCGATAACGACATTCCCGGCGATCCTCTCGACGAGGTTCGCTCGCTGTTCGTGCAGCTGCTCGAGAAGCATGTCGATGCGCACGGCCCGTTCGTGGAAGTACCCGGTGCGTCCGATTTTCTGAAGCGCCTCGAGTCTTCCGGCGACCACGCCGTGGCGTTCGCGACCGGCGGCTGGCGCGAGAGCGCCATGCTGAAGCTCGATTCCGCGGGTTTCGTCTGGAACGGTTTTCCGCTTGCATCGTCGAACGACCACCACGAGCGCACGGGGATCATGGCGATTGCGCTTTCGCAGCTCGGTCGTGCTTTCGAAACGGTCACCTACTACGGTGACGGTCCATGGGATCGCGATGCCTGCCTGGCACTCGGCTGGAACTTCGTGGCGGTCGGGCCGGCGCTGGGCGGGATCGAGTCCTACGGTGACCAAGACGTGCCCGCCTGATTCTTCGCGCTGAGCCCCTGACCACTCTTCAACAGGCTGCTAGAGCATGCAACTGATCATGAGCCTCGTCGGCATGGCGTCGATTCTCGGAATCGCGTTTCTCGGCTCGAACAATCGAGCCGCGATCAGCCTGCGCACGGTGGGTATCGCGTTCCTGATCCAGGCCATGGTAGCCGCGTTCGTCCTCTACATACCGGCAGGCGGCCGCTTTCTCGACCGCGTCGTCAAAGGCGTGCAGTTCGTCATCGACCAGGGCAAGCACGGCATTGCTTTCGTATTCGGCGAACGGATCGAGGCGTCGCTCGGCTTCACGATCGCGTTCAACGTGTTGCCCGTCATCGTCTTCTTCGCCGCGCTGATGAGTGTTCTCTATTACCTGAACATCATGCAGCGCGTTGTCGGCACGTTCGGCGGCTGGCTGCACAAGCTGCTCGGAACGAGCCACGCGGAGTCTGTTTCGGCTGTGTCGAACGTCTTCGTCGGCCACACTGATGCGCCGCTCGTCGTGCGGCCGTACCTCCGGGCCATGTCCGAGTCGGAGCTGTTTGCCGTCATGACCGGAGGGTGCGCGACGATCGCCGGCGCCGTAATGATGGGGTACGCACAGATGGGCGTGGAACTCAAATACCTGATCACGGCGAGTTTCATGGCGGCGCCCGGCGGACTCATGATGGCCAAGATCCTGGTGCCCGAGACCGTCCCGCACGGCGAAAGGCCTGAGACCGAGCACGTCGGTGAAGACGAGAAGCCCGTCAATATCTTCGAGGCGATCGGCAACGGCGCGATGACCGGCATGAACGTCGCGCTGGCCGTCGGCGCGATGCTGGTGGCGTTTGTCGGGTTGATCTACCTGCTCAACGGCCTGCTCGGCCTCGTTGGCGGGCTGTTCGGTTTCGACGACCTGACACTGCAGTGGTTGCTGGGCTGGGCGTTCGCACCGATCGCGTTTCTGCTCGGCGTCCCCTGGGCCGAAGTCACGGCGGCGGGCAGCCTGATCGGCCAGAAGCTCGTCGTCAACGAGTTCTACGCCTACGTCAGCTTCGTCGGCATCAAGGAGACGCTCTCCCCGTACACGCAGCTCGTCGTGACCTTTGCGCTCTGCGGTTTCGCGAACCTCGCGTCGATCGCGATACTGCTCGGCGGGCTCGGTGCCATCGTGCCGTCCAGGCGCCACGACATTGCCCGGCTTGGCCTCAAAGCCGTGATTGGCGGTACACTGGTCAACCTGCTGAATGCCGCGTTGGCGGGATTTTTCTTCAGCCTCCAGTAGTCAAAGACACGATGGCCAGAGCAATCATTCTCGTCCTGGACTCCTTCGGCATCGGCGCCACGGCCGATGCGGATTCGTTTGGTGACGCCGGGTCGGATACGTTCGGCCATATCGCGGCGGCACGCGCGGCCGCCGGACGTCCCCTTTCGCTGCCCAATCTCGCGAGGCTCGGGCTGTTTCATGCGGGCGAGGAGAGTACGGGCCGGCGGGCCGACGGTGCGCCCGACGACGTAGAGATAATCGGCGCCTACGGACACGCCGAGGAGATGTCGAGCGGCAAGGATACGCCGAGCGGCCACTGGGAGATCGCGGGCGTGCCCGTGATGTTCGACTGGGGGTATTTCACGGACAGGACGGACACTTTCCCGAAGGCATTGCTCGATGCGCTCGTCGAACGTGCCGGGTTGCCGGGCTACCTCGGCAACTGCCATGCGTCGGGCACGACGATCATTGCCGAACTCGGCGACGAGCACGTCCGGACCGGCAAGCCGATCTTCTACACCTCGGCCGACAGTGTGTTCCAGATCGCGTGCCACGAGGAGGCGTTCGGTCTCGATCGGCTCTACGAGCTCTGCGACATTGCGCGCGAACTCGTCGACGAATACAACGTCGGCCGTGTCATTGCGCGGCCCTTTGTCGGTGACGGTCCCGACAGCTATGTGCGTACCGGGAATCGGCGCGACCTGACCACACCGCCGCACATGCCGACCGTTCTCGACAAGCTCGTGGCGAAGGGCGGCGATGTCGTCAGCATCGGCAAGATCGCGGATATCTACGCGCACCAGGGCATCACGAAGAAGGTCAAGGCGAGCGGCAATGCGGCGCTGTTCGATGCCACGCTCGAGGCCGTTCGCGCAGGCGGTGACAATACGATCATCTTCACCAACTTCGTCGACTTCGACATGCTCTACGGTCACCGGCGCGATGTCGACGGCTACGCCGACGCGCTCGAGTACTTCGACGATCGCCTTCCCGAGATCATGGCGCTCATGCGGGAGGACGACGTGCTGGTACTGACAGCCGATCACGGTTGCGACCCGACCTGGGAAGGTACGGACCATACCCGTGAGCACATCCCGGTGCTCGTCTACGGCGAGCGTATCAGTGCAGGGTCGCTCGGGCGGCGCAAGACGTTTGCCGACATTGGTCAGAGCCTCGCCACGCATTTCGGGCTGCAGCCGATGGAATACGGCGAGAGCTTCCTCTGACTACCAGCTGCCCGCGACGCGGACAGCGACCACTTCTCCTTCGGCCGTCAGCGTGTCTCCCGAGAAGAACCGTGTCTTGACGATCGTCTTCTTCTCAGTGCAGCCCTCGACCGTCGCGCGAAGCGTCACGTCAACGTCGATCGGCGTCGGTGCAAGGTAACTGACCGTGAGCCTGCCGGTGACACACCAGATTTCGTCGCCTTCGCCCACTTCGCGGCCTTCGGTACGGTAGTAGTTGGCCACGGCGGTACAGACGCTGTGGCAGTCGATCAGGCTGGCGATGGTGCCGCCGTAGAGATAACGGGGCGGCCCGGCACACTGTTCGGGCCGGGGCGTATACGTACAGACGGATTCATCGCCTTGCCAGTGGCTCTTGATCTGCATGCCGGCAGGGTTGTCGGGGCCACATCCGAAACAGTGGTTGTGGGGCATCAGGTCCTGGAAGGCGGTCATTCGGCTCGACCCGCTGCCGCACGTCTGCACATCGTGCCGAGACCGGCGCCGACGAGAATGCCTGCCAGGCCGAGCACCGAGAACCAGATCGGGTGAGGAAACATGAGCAGGTTGGCGCTGGCGCCGATAAACACCAGCCCGCCGACAAGCACGGCCAGATACATCGGCTTCGCGGTGCCGATCGCACAGGCGGCACAGGTCCCGGCCGTGGCGCCGGTGAACCAGGCCAGGACAACGAACAGAAGCGCACCGGTCGGCAGTGTCGCTACGTATTCGCCCATCGCCTGCGCGTTAGTGATGTCGAGGTTCGCCGGTGGTGGATAAACCGTGTGACCGGCCTTCTCGACGATCCATACGAGCGCCCCGGCGACGATAATGCCGACGACCGCGGCAGCGGTGTTCCTGACCATGACCCCCTCCTGTCGTTGATCTACTTCGCCTGGTTCCTTTCCTCCAGGGCGGCCTGGATGCGTTCTGCCAGCGCATTCGCTTCTTCTGCGACGCGGTCGGTGTCGATGGTCGTGATTTCGCGTTCCCGCATTACAAGCTTGCCGTCGATGACGACAGATGCGACGTCCTGTTCGTCGGTGACATAGACGAGGTGCGATACGACGTCGTAGGTCGGCACGTGGTGGACATCCTCGAAGGCAACCTGGATAAGGTCAGCGCGCTTGCCGACTTCGAGCGAACCGACTGTGTCGCCGAGGCCGATTGCTGTCGCACCGTCGCTGGTTGCCATGCGCAGCACCGTCTTCGCCGGAATCGCCGTCGGGTCCATACGATCGACTTTCTGCAGGAAAGCGGCGAGCCGCATTTCTTCCCACATGTCGAGGTCGTTGTTGCTCGCGGCACCGTCGGTTCCCAACCCGACCAGTACGCCCGCATCGAGCATCTCGGTGACAGGCGCGACTCCGGAGGCGATCTTCATGTTCGAGGTCGGGTTGTGAATTACCCCGACCTTACGCTCGACGAGAATCGGAATCTCTTCCTCGGCAGGCCAGACGACGTGCGCGGCAATCGTCGGTCCTTCGAAGAAGCCGATCGATTCGAAATGCAAGATGCTCGTCATGCCGTAGGTGTTCTGCGAATTCTGTACTTCGAACGGCGATTCGGACAGGTGAATGCTGATCGGCACGCCGAGTTCCATTGCCGCGGCGCGGGTTGCTGCGAGTTGCTCGGCATTGAGCGTGTAATTGGCATGGGGTCCGAAAATCGGCGTGATGCGACTGTTGCGTCCCTGCCAGCGCTCGATGAAGCCGATGCCCTTCCTGATGCCGTCTTCGGCACTCTCGGCATCCGGGCTGCGCTGGTCGATCACGGTGGCCGAGATCAGCGCGCGCATACCGCAGCTATCGACAACCTCGGCAATCGTGTCGGGGTAGTAGTACATGTCGACGAACGTCGTTGTGCCGCCGCGAATCATCTCCCAGCACGCAAGCTCGGTGCCGATGCGCACGAACTCCGCATCGACGAACTCGACTTCGGCCGGGAAGATGTAGTTCCGCAGCCAATCCATGAGTGCGAGATCGTCAGCCACGCCCCGCAACAATGTCATCGCGGCGTGCGAATGGCCGTTGACGATTCCCGGCATCACGATGCGCCGCTCGCCATCGAGCGTCTC
>JANQGP010000047.1 GCA_028277265.1 Woeseiaceae bacterium
ACCCACCGAAACTGTGTACACGACGCCGATCGTGGCCGCATGAACCAGTGTATCGAACCATCCGGAACCGGTTTGCACAAGGAAATGAACCGCGACAGCACAGGCAAAAACCAGGCCGAAAACCAATCGAAGCAATCGTAGTCGTTGCCGGCCGTTCAGCTCCATCGGCAGTGTTGCGACGAAGTAATTCTGTACGCCTTCCACGGTCATCGGCTTCTCCGACAGTCTCCGGGCGCCGTCACGGTCGTTTTCTTCCCATTCGCGGGCCGGGACGCCCAGTCACGAAGTACTTGTACCAGTCACGTTGAATTGCTTGCCTGTTGCCTCTGCACGGCGCCGAATGAAATCGACATTCGGAGCGTCCAATAATGAATGTGACCAGAAAAGATCGGGCGGTCAAGACGTCGGCCTGGTTTCTGTACACGCTGATCGTTCTCGAGATACTTTTTATGGTATCGCCGTTCGCGGCCTACTATTACTCTATCTACGCCACACCGCTGAGCCTGCTGCAGGCGTCCCCGTACACGGCATGGCTCACCATGTACGTCCTGCCCCATTTCACTTACACGGATAGCTGGTTGGCCAGTGGTCTCGTACTGATCGCGTGGCCCCTGATGCTGCTCGGCATCGTGGTCTTCGTCGTTGGGTTCTGCCAGATCTACTGGGCCAAGTTCACCGGCAAGGGGGCCGTCGCGGTCGGTCTCTACAAGCATATCCGCCATCCCCAGTACATTGCGCTCGCAGTAATCGGCCTGGGTGCCTGTCTGTACTGGTCCAGGCTCATCGTCATCGTCGCTTTCGTCAGCATGCTCTGCCTCTACTATTTCTTAGCCCGGGTCGAAGAACGAATCTGCCTCGAGAAGTTCGGCGATTCCTATCGGGCCTACCTGGAGCGGACCGGGATGTTCCTGCCCCGAAGCCTGGAAGCCAGATGGCGGGGGCTCGACTGGCATTTGCCGGAATCCCGGGGGCGACGGACAGCAACCGCTCTGGGGTACTACCTCGTTACGGTGAGCATGAGCATCGGGCTGGCCTTCCTGCTTCGCCAACACGTCATCGATGGCATTCAAACGGACGTCCGGGACGAACGCGTCGTCGTCTACCTGGCGCCGCTGAGTGCCGGAGCGCTGGAATCCGTCTCCTCGCTGCTGGACGAAACTGATTGTGGCGACGGGTTGTTCTACGTCGGCCCGTCATCCTGGGCAGTGCCTGAACTGGGTTTGCGGCGGACCAATGCTCCCCCGGAGGGCGTAGCAACGAGTGAGCTCCGGTATCCGACAACGCATGGCAACCCGCTGCTGTTCGACCCCCACCATGTCAACGTGGTCAAAGTCGAAGCAACCTACGCCGGAGACGAACCGTCCGGTCTGCGACGATTCACGCACGCACTGGACCTCCGCCCGACAGGATTCGCGACACTCGATCTGGCAAACGAGGCGATCGTCACTACGGAATACACTGCCGATAGCCAATGGGCCGGCATCCCGACGCCGACATTCTAGCGCCCAGGCAAGACGGATCGTGCCCGTCGGTCCGGTCGGACTACTGGTGGTTGGTGGCTTCCGTTTGTCGCTGCAACAGGTCCATGTCGCGCCGGGTAAGCTCACGATCGAGTTTACCGGGGACCTCGCGGCAGACTTGCACGCGTCTGTTCGATCCGGTCGGCTTTTCCATCTTGCAGACGATCTTCGCCGGCTGGGCCGGACCGTCAAGTGGCGCTGCCGCAATCGCCTCGGGCGAATCTGGCTGGACCGCGCAGCCACTCATGAAAAGCCCCAGAGAAAATACAACAATTGCTCTCATCATCCCGCCCTCGCAGCGCCAGTTTGGAGACAAGCTAGCACACACGACGTAGTCA
>JANQGP010000209.1 GCA_028277265.1 Woeseiaceae bacterium
GAGGCACATTGCTCGGAAATCGTGCAGGCCCTGACGGAGGTGTTCCGCAGCGACTCGTCCGTCAGTGCACTTGAAGTCGACTTCTTCAACAACGTCGTCGGAGCGTTGAACGTCTCGCCGGCGCAAATAGCGGGGCTCGTTCCGGGCGACGTCTGAACTGACGCCAGGGCCCGCTCTCTTCAGCCTTTCGAAATCCTCTCCTCTTTTCGCGCGATCAGGTTGCCCAGGCGCTCGACGCGAGACCGCAGCTGTTCTTTCTCGTTTTCCGCGGCCTCCTTCGATTGCTCGTTCGGTGGGTCCGCGATGATTTCATCGCAGGCGCGAATGCGTGCCTCGGCCTCCGCCAGCGACTCACGCAGTTTGGAAACCGAGGCGGCTTTTTCCGCCTTGTCGAAAACGAGCGAATCGGGCGACCGGCTATTACGGGCGGAGGCGGCTTCGTCGGCGACGTCCGAAATGAAGACTTTGCCGTCTTCAATCGCCCGGGTGTTCATGAAGTTAGGAGACACGATCTCGATGCCTTCGGCATGCAGGACATCCATCGTTCGCGCGCGCAGCTCGCGCCGTTTGTCGATCAACCGATTCACGTCTGTCAGCATTGCCGACACCTGGTAGGTGACTGAAAAGTCGCCGAGGTTTCGAATCTGCACGTAAGGGCTCTCGAGCCCCGAATCCGAAGCGGCCTGGATCAGGAGTTCCTCCACAATTTGTCGTGACACGTCGTAACCCAGCGACACTTCGACGGATAACAGCGTGCCGGAGGTGCGCATCACCCGCACGGGGTTCGTTACGAGGTAGGCGTTGGGCAACGTTGTCAGATCGCGTTCCTCCGTCTGAATCTCCACATGCAGCAAGTCCATTTCCGAGATGCGGCCGAAATAGTCACCTACGGTGATGTAATTGCCGGGGCGGCAATTGCCGATCGCTTTGAGCATCAACCCGGCCATGACGTTGCCGACGAGCGTCGTGGACGACAACGCGATCGTTGCGCTGAAGATCAGACCGTACAGTCCGAGCAACTGGCCGCGAAGCTCGTCGCCGAGCGGCAACAGCAGGATAACGAGCAAGACGGCGACGAGAACGCCCGCGATCTGTATGAGCTGCTGGCGAAACCTGAGGTGCGGGCGGCTCTTGTAATGCCGGTTCAGCCGTCGATTTGCGAGGTAGACCGTGCCGCCAAGAAGCAACAGCGTCGCGACGACCTGGAAAGTCAGGACTAGGGTTTGCATTCTTCACTCGCCTCGCGTCTATAAACGATGAAAAGCCCGGATCCGATAATGATAACCGCACCGACCACGACCCAGCGATCAGGCACCTCATCCCACAACAGGTAGCCCGCGATCGCCCCGCCGATGAGGGCGACATACTCCAGCGGCGCGAGTATTGCCGGCGAAACGGAACGATAGGCATTGATGAAGCCGATCCATGCGATGACCGAGCCTGCTGCCGCAGCCGTCATCAACACCCAGCCCACCGTGTCCGGTGAAATCCAGGCGTCCGCGTCGATGAAGATCGCGGCAACGATCAACGGCCCGATGATGATGTAGAGCGACAACGACAGCGTCGATTCGGTGCCGCTCAGCTTTCGCGCCGTTATCGCCTGGCTCGCGTAGCAGGCGGCGGCGACCAGCACCGCCACCTCGGCTAAGCTCATCGCCTGTTGTCCCGGGCGCAGCATGACCAGCACGCCAACGAATCCCATGATCACGGCGGACCATCGCCGCCAGCCGACCTTGTCACCCAGT
>JANQGP010000218.1 GCA_028277265.1 Woeseiaceae bacterium
TAGACACGGCCCATCGTGTCGAACAAGCTCGGGAAAGTGTTACCCGAGTTGAATGACGTCGAACCGGTCTCGTTGCCGAGGATCGGCGGATCTTCGTCAAACACGTTCGCGACCAACAGCGAGAAACGAATCATATCGTTGTACGTGTAGCCGAAGGTCAGGTCGAAGTAGTCGTTCGCACTGACGCTGCGGAATTCCGAGAACAACGCATCAGATTCGTTAGCCTGAACGTCCATGGAACCGATGTGGCGCCACAGGAGAGAGGCGTCAAACTCATCCCTCATCCACTGAGCGCGCAGCGTGTGCCGATACTCGGGAACCGGGTCGCAGGACGTGCCGTAGATACCGTTGCAGTCAACGACTTCAGACAACGTGGTCGTAAGGAACTCGTTCGTCAGGTACTTGTGAGCGTTGAAATTCACGGCAAGCTCACCGATATTGCCGAGATCGAACGCCGTGGTGACGACGAGGTCGAGGCCTTCAGCCTGGAACCGCTCGAAGTTCGTGAAGTACGTCGGTACACCCGCACCGGAAATGCTCAGCTGGCCGCCAATCCTGACGACAGCTGCCAGGCAATCGGCATCGCCGATCACGTAGCAGAGATCGAGCGCTTCCTGGCCACTCGGGGTATCGATGTAGTCGTTGATCTCGATGTCGTAGTAGTCCAGCGAAATCGTGGCAGGGATCGACCCGAATTCCGCGTCCCAAACGAAGCCGATCGTCGTGGTTTCAGCTTCTTCGGGCGACGGCAATGCGGCCGGGTTCGTGCCCTGGAACACGTTGATCTGGCCCGAAATGATGTCGGGTACGTTGCCGACCTGGCTAGGCAGCATGCCCGTTTGCACGCAGCGATCGAACAGGTCGGATCCCGGCGTAGGCGCGGTCGGGTTGCCGTCGGAGCACGGGTCGAACGTGGCGTTATCGAGAGCCGTCGTGATCGGACGGAACAACTCGCCCACGTTGGCCACGCGCACGGCCTGCTGCTGCATAACCCGCATACGGAAGCCGGAGACGATCTCCCAGCTCAAGCCGGCCTTCCAGGACTCGGTGTCACCCTGAACATCGTAGTCCGCACTGCGGAAGCCGAGTTCGAGGTCGACCTTCTCGAATCCGTTCCTGCCCTCGATGAGGGGTAGCGCTGCCTCGACGAAATACTCGTCAGACGAGTACTTACCGGACACCGGCAGACGGTTACCGCCTGCACCGCCCTGGCAGCTGGCAGGAGCCAGCTTCAGGCATTCGTCAGGCGAGGAATCGGCCGTCAGTTTCTGCTGCTCGAGACCGAAGGCAAGTGCAAGCCCGGTGTCGGCGGTCGGCAACTTCACGTTGTCCAGCGTACCGGAGATCGACGCGTGTTTGATTTCCTGCGTCGCCTTGCGGATGTCGCTGGCTATGGCGATGAAGTAGCCGCTGTCACGCTGCTCGTCCGTGATCGCGCCAACCGGCCCGAACACGTTGATTGGCGTACACGGCGCCCCCGTCACCACTCCTGAAGCGGTTATGCACTGGTCGGCGCTGACGGTGTTGATGCCCGCCTGGAGGTTGGTCAGGTTGGTGAAGCCGTCTCGCGTCTCGACGAAATCGGATACGCCGCGCTGGTACGACACGTCGTAGTTCCACCCTTCCATGACACCGGGCAGCTCACCGCGAACGCCCAGCACGTACTGGAAGTAGTCGGTGTCGAAGATGCCGGTACGCGGACCGAGTTCCAGCGTGCGGCGGCGCGCCGTCGATCTGAACTCGTCACCCTCGTCGAACACGCCGTTGCCGTTGACGTCATTGATGCCGGCAGCGCCGAAGCCGAGCGGATCGGCGGCCAGCGCAGCGTTGAGCGCATCCAGTGTTTCCTGGTCGCAGGATCCACCCAGATTGGCCTGGCAGTCCGCGATATCGCCGTTGAGACCCGTGACGAAGTCTCCCGCAAACGTACCCAGGTCATTGACAATGGTCTGGCGTACGCCTGCGTTGAAGAACGGGTTCGCGACGGGAATCGTGAAGAGCTGGCCGAACGTCCCGGAAGGTGCAATCTGGAAATCGGACGAGTTCGACGAATAGGTTGCCCGTCCGTAGAACTCTACGCTGTCATTGTAATCGTACGATGCGATCGTCGTGAACTGCGTGCGTTCCTGCGGGGTCTGGTAGTAGTTGAACGGGTTGAAGTTGAACCGTGCGCACTGGCCGTCGTTCAAGTCACCATTGTCGAGGAACTGGTATGTGCTGCCGCTCAACAGGTTCAGCACACCGGGCATGGCCGTCGTCGAGCCGACGCCCGATGCCATGGACGTCGTGAACGGCGTGTTGCCCGAGCAGCCCGCTTCCGGTGCCGGAGGCGGTTCGCCGAGGCCGGAGCCGGTCGCCGACGATACGCCGAACAGGCCGAAAGTCCGCTCGCCGAGCAGAACTGAGCCACGCTCGGTCCTGCTGCCGGCCAGGACCATGTGTCCCCGGTCGTCGTCAAACGCGACGCCAAAGATAGCGCCAATGTAGTCGCTGCTGTCGCCGCCGCCCGATTCGGCCTGGGAGGAGTCGGTTTCGGAGAAACCGTACTCGATCTCGAAGCCCTCGAAGTCGTCGCGCAGGATGAAGTTGACTGCGCCCGACATGGCGTCGGAACCGTACACGGCGGATGCACCACCCGTGACGACGTCCACGCGTTTGAGCATGTTGATTGGAATGACGTCGGTGGTGACGATGCCGTTGATGTCATAAGGTGACAGCCGCTTTCCGTCGACCAGGATCAGCGAGCGTTCGGGCCCGAGGCCGCGAAGGTCCAGCGTCGCCTGACCGGCGGTGCCGTTGTTCACGTTCTCGCCGTCGCCCGGGATGGTGATCGGCATATCGCGGAATACGCGCTCGATGTTCGGCGTCTGCTTGAGGCTGATTTCCTCCTGGCTGATCGTCGTAATCGGGCTGGCGGAGATGATGTTCTCATCGCGAATGCGCGAACCGGTCGTGATGATCTCCTCAATCTCGGCACCTTCGTCCTCCGATTGATCCTGAGCCATCGCCGGGGCACACAAAGCGGTAATCACACCCGCCAGAACTGCGGAGCGCATGTACTTGCGAGCCGCTATTCGATTCTTCATGGTTGGCTCCCCATAAGCTATGTTATTGGAACTGGCCGGATCGTTGCGAATTTCACACACTTCCGATCAGCATCCCGGAGTATGCCCCTATCGTGTTGCAGTTTCAACACTGACAACAAGCATAAGGTGTTGATTTCAACACTATCTGTTGGCTTAAGGCATTGATGCCCCGAGAATCATCGGGGAACCGGACGATCAGCCGCTCGCGGATCGATATGTTGCAGTTATGCAACACCTGGCCGGCCCGGCACTCAGGCTGCGGGCCTCGCCGATGTCGGGAAAGCCTACGTCGATTTCGTCTTCTCGCTGGCCGAAGCCGAACAGGCGCCGACAAGTAGCGCCACGCTGTCCCGGAAGTCGGCGAGGTCGTTGCGCATGCGCGCGACGTCGATCATGTCTGCGAGCGGATCGTATTCGGCGGGCCACAGACCGAGATTGAGGAAGCTCGATACCCAGCGTGCCTTTCCGACGATCCCGTTCTCTGTCGGCGTGAAGCGTCCGCGTTTCCCGAACAACCGCATGCGCGTCTCGAGTGACTCGGGAGCCGCATAGCGCGGCCGAAGCAGGGCGTGACGCAAGGCAACATAGTCACGCGCGTCTTCCGCTTTGGCGGTCATGACGCGATTGTACTCCGTCGAATGGGCGGCGCAGTCCGCGTCGCGTGGCAGCATCGTCAGCAGCTGGCGAATACTCGCTTGCGCAAGGTGCATTGGGGTCAGCTCGATGGGCTCGATTCGACTCGCGGCCGAGCCTATGGCGACGCAGTTGCCCTGCCAGTGCCTGCGGAAATTGCCGTTCGGCGGCATGCCATGCGGATCGCTGCCGAGCTCCGCCCGTAACGCGCCGACACGCGTTTGCACCGAGAGATGCCAGCCTTCGTCGACCTCTCGCACCGTCATATAGGGTCCAATCGCAGCAACGTCGTCTGCCGCGAACCAGGCAGCCCGGTTGCAAGGCAACCAGGACGACCAGTCGTCGAAGTCGTCGGTGCCTTGCGCGCCACGCGCGACGTGTCGCTCGCACGAACAATCCACAAACAAGTCACCCTCGATGCGTTTGCCATCTGAAGTGACAACGGACTCGATGTTGCCGTCTTCCCCGACTTCGATCGAGGCGACGTCACCGGTCACAACCCGCGCGCCCGTGTCGATCGCGATCGTTGACAGGCACTCCGCGTATTCGCGACTGTCGGCGTAGAGATCGTAACCGATGGTGCGCCGCATAGCGGCTTGTGCCGCACCGGGCATGACCAGCCGCCCGGCCGCCGCGCACGCCGCCGGTACCGAATAGTCGTTGTATTCGACGGCCTCGCCGGCAGCGCGCAACTTGAGTACATAGTGGTGGAA
>JANQGP010000266.1 GCA_028277265.1 Woeseiaceae bacterium
CGGGCGCCCTGCATGTAGGAAAAGCTGATACTGAGTACGCGGAACGTATCCTCGATGAGCTCGCGCTCGGCGCGCTTCATCGACGCGAGGCGCTCGTCGCCCTCACCGATTTCAATGCCCGCAATCTTGCGGTCGAGCAACTCGAAGAACGGCGTCAGACTGTCTTCGTGCCAGGCGAGCTTGAACTGGGACCAGCCGAGCTTGTAAAGGGACTGTTCGTAAAAGCGCGACGCTTCACCGTACCTGACGACGTCCTGGTAGGCGATCTCGGCATCGTTGTAGTTCTTGCGCAGGAAGAGCATCTCGCCGCGCCGGAACTGGACTTCGTCGATCAATCGGGTCTCGGGATACCGCTGCACCAGATCGTTGAGCACGACGAGGGCCTCGTCCGTGCGGCCGCCGACCTCGTAGGCCCGCGCGAGCTGGTACAGAACCGTGTCGTTGCGCCGGTAATCGGGGTAGGCCTCGAGCAGTCGCTGGTACAGGTCCACGGCGTTGTCGAAACCGCCCGTACCGAGCGCATCGATATTCTCGGCGAGCTGACTTGCCTCGGTTGCATCGAGTTCGAGATCGCCAAGCCGGCGCATGGCTTCGGCACGCAATTCGGGATCGTCCGAGACGAGATCGAGGAAATCGCGATAGCCCTGTCTGGCCAGCTCGGAACTGTCGAGAATGATCTTGCCCGGGCGGACCTCGACCGTCTTTTTCTCGAGGCTCTTGATCGTGTCCTCTTCCTTCACGCGAGCGTCGGCCGGCGACGACGCGACCGCGACGACGAGCACGAGCGGCAGGTAGTGACGAATCTTCATTCCGACGCGTCCCCGACCGTCGCCGCAATGTCGTAGATTGCGGCAAGCGCGAAGCGCGCCTGGATCGCGTAAACGTCGAGGCGGCTCTTCTGAGCCTGCAGTTCGCCGACGGCGATTTCCTGCAGGAAAGCCCGCTGGCGGGCGAGAGCATCTTCAACCCGCATCTTCTGTCCCTCGATGCGGGGACCGAGGCCATAGACGCGACGACTCAGTTCCTCGAACCGAAGCGGTTCGGTGCGCATGGTCTCATCGATATGGCGGCGCGAGCGTTGTGTCTCGACCAGTGCCTCGCCGGCCTCGTGCAGATTGCGGCGGATGCGCCACAGCCTTTCCTTGAACTCGCGCTCGAGATCCCACTGCAGGACGCCCTTGAGCAAGGCGATCTTGTCGCGCACCTCCGCGGCCTCGGGGATGTCGGCGCTGAGGGCCGGCGTGCTCTCGAGTCCCGTGATTTCGCCCCACAGGTCGAACTCGGACTTCGTCGCCAGCGCGAGCCAGTCGTGGCTCTGCTCGATGTTGTTGAGTACCGAGTCGAATTCGAGCTTGCGCGCAACCATTTCATCGAGATCGGCGCGCGCGAGGGACTCGCGGACCATCGGCAAGCGCTGCTCATACGCTTCCTTGCGTGTCTCGAGCATGTTTGCATAGACGTCGACGTTCTGTTGCCAGGTATCGAGATTGCGATGCAGGTAGCTCAGATCGCGATAGTTCTTGAGGCCTTCCTGGAATTCGTGCGTCGCGAGCAGATGGAAGAGATAGCGGGCCTCGGGCCCCTCCGGCAGTTCCTCGAGTCGCCAATACCAGCCCGTGCTGTCGAGCGGATCGTCCTCGATGAAGTCGTCGAAGAACTGGCCGGACTCGATGTGTGCGATCGTGCGATCGAGGCGATTGGTCTCCTCGTAAAACGCCTCGATCGCATTGAGATAGTGGTCGGCCGCCTGGCTGATCGAATCGAGCTGCGCCATCGCGTAAGGGATCGCCAGCATGGACTCCTGCACCGCCGAGTCGAGGAGGTCGCGCCCGCGCAGTTCCATCCACGGGACCAGCGCGCGGTTGTAATTGTCCATCTCGGCATCTGCCCAGCCAACGCCGAGCAGCGCCTTGTTCGAGAACGGGCCTTCCAGACGTACGCGCTGCAACGGGGCCTTGGCGGCATAGGCCTGGCCATCCTGCAACAACGCATAGCCGAGCGCGAGGTTGGCCTTGTCGCGCAACGACGTCAGCTCCTCATTGAAAGGATTCATGTCGCCGAGGTCGTCGAGCAGCTTTGCGGCTTCATCGACGCGGCCGCTGCGAACGAGTGCTACGCCGACATTGAACTTGGCATAACTGGCCCACTCCGTGCGGCCCTTCCAGTCCTGCAGCCTCGCGATCGCCGCGTCGTACTCGCCGGCATCGATCATGATCTGCGCATCCAGCATCAGTGCTTCGCGCTGCAGGTTCTTCGGCAGCTCTCCCTCGATCGTCGCGAGCGCCTCGCGCGCTTTGTCGAGGTAACCCCGCTGGTACCAGATCTTCGCAAGAAAGAACCATGTGCGATCGCGAATCTCGGTGTCCACGTTCGCCGCCAGAAGACGTTCGAAGATCCGGGCCGCCTCGAGGTGGTGCCCGTACGACAGGTACATGCCGCCCAGCAGCAGCTCGGCCTCTTCGACGTGGTCGCTGAGTTGCTCCTGCTTCTTGGCGGCGAGCAGACGCACGATCGCCGGGAAGTAATCGTCCTGGTAAAAGTAGAACAGGACCTCGCCGTATTGCGGGTCCTGGACGACGATCGGCTCGCGATCGCCTTTAGCGGCCTGTGCGGTCGGTATCAGAAAAGCAAACAGCAGGCACAGGCAACGAATGATGGAGCGACCTGAAGGCAAGAATCACTCCCATTCCTTGATAACGAACTCAGGTTGCTGTTTCTTGACGCGGTCCGTGATCTCGAGCTCGAGGTATTTTGCGCCGATGCCCTTGTCGAAGTTGATCGTCGCACCACGCCGGTAGTCGCGAACATGCGGGCCCTTGCCCGTGAAGATCGCGATCAGCTCATGTTCGCCGGTCTTCAGGTTCGCCATGTGCACGCGGTGCACGCCGCCTCGAATCAGTGCATCCGCTTCACGCGCCGTATACAGGTAATTGGCCACTTCCTTGCCGTCGATCTTGATCTGGACGGAATCGAGCTCGAAGTACTCGCCGACGTCCATCGAGACGAAGAAGGCAACCTGGGAATTGGCCGGGAACAGAAGCTCTTCCTCGAGCAGAAACAGGTCGCGATTGAGGTCCAGAACCTCTTTCTTCAGCGCCTGCACGTCCTGGTCGAGATTTCGGAACTCGTTGCGCGATGCAGCCTCGGCCGCTTCCGCCGACCGTGCCTCCGCGACAAGGGCGTCTGCATCGAGCGTTGCGGCCTCCTGAGCGGCGGCGACGAGGCTGAAAGTCAGCATCGCCGCGGCGGCAAGCGTGATGATTGCTTTGTTCACGTTACTCTCTCAAAAGGGAACGGATCTGGGTCAGGTACTTGTCCTCGTAACCGGGCTTGTAGCCCTGGTGAACGTAACGAACCGTGCCTTCGCGGTCGATGATGACCGTGACGGGCATGGCGTCGACATCGTAAAGCTCGCTGACCTGTTTTCTGGCATCGAACAGCACCGGGAAGTTGACACCGAGTTCTTCGATCATCTGCATCGCCCGACGGGAATCGTCGTCGATGTTGACGCCAAGCAGGTTGAAACCGACGCGCGAGTAGCGCTGGTACAACTCGTCAAGCAGCGGCATCTCCTGGCGGCAGGGCCCGCACCACGTGGCCCAGAAATTGACCATGACGACATCGCCGCGGTACTCGGACAGGCGCATGTTCTCACCGGTCGAACTCTTCAATGCGAAATCGGGTGCGGTCTGACCTTCGAGCCCGGACGAAGCAAGGCTGGTAGCCGCGACTGCGCTGAGTATCAGCGCGAGGATTGCGTTCTTGAATCTCATTCATCCATTCCTTGTGTAGATGGCCCCTTTCCTTCCGTTGGAAAGCGCCCCGGACGGCACTATTCAAGTGTGAATGTTGACAGTCAGGGCCCGCCTGGGCCGTGATAATCGTCACAAATGCCCAGAATTCCTGAACATAATGGCGTCCTCTCGGCAGGACGGCGGGGCCCGCAATCGCCGCGGATTACGTTAACGAGGCCTCGGGCCCAACGATCTTCTTGTTCACGGAGTTCAAGACCTATCATAGGCCTATCAATATGAATTTAAAGTGAAAATCCGTCGCCTTTCGGCGACATCAGGGACTTTTTTCCGACTCTGTGGACGGCGTCTCGGGTTGCCTCAGTCCGTCCGAATAGTAGACCTTGCCGGACGCGTCGATGACGATACTCTCGTAGTCCGGCAGCGTACTGATCAGCGTCAGTCCGCGGTCGACTCCCATGACGAACACCGATGTCGACAGCGCGTCGGTCAGCACTGCGTCCGGGCCGAAGACAGTGGCGCTGTGCACACCGGCAGCCGGTTCGCCCGTAGCCGGGCTGATGATGTGGTGGTAGCGGACTCCGTCCTCGTCGAAGAACCGCTCATAGTCACCCGAGGTCGAGATAGCTTCGTCTTCGAGCGGCACCGAGATCGCGACTTCACCGTCCTGGCGGGGGTCACGTATTCCGACGACGAACGGCCGGCCACGGCGATCGCCCAGCAGTCTCGTATCGCCGCCGGCCGTAACAGCGGCATGTTCGATTCCGTGCCGGCGCAGTATGTCGACTCCGCGTTCGACAACGTAACCTTTGGCAATGCCGCCCAGGTTGATACGCACGCCGGGCTTCGCGAAAAAGATGGTACTTGCGGCCCTGTCGAGCTCGACGAGCCGGTAGTCGATCGTCTCGCGCGCCGCCGCAATCGTTCCGGGATCGGGTCGCTGGCGCTCCCGAAAGTCGTAGTACTGCCCGACACTGTCGTAGGTGATGTCGAACGCACCGCGTGTAAGGACCGAGATGTCGAGCGCCCGACGGACCAGGCCGAACAACTCCTCGCCGGCCAAGGTCGGTCTGTCGGCCGCCTCACGGTTGATTTTCGAGATTTCGCTCTCATCTTTGTACGTACTCATGAGGCGATCGATGCGTGACGCCTCGTCAAATACCTCGTCGAGCGCCCGGCGACCTGCTTCGGGGTCGTCGCTCCAGAGGTAGACGCTCACCTCGGTGCCCATCAGCGGCCGGGTATCGCCGAGCCACTCGGCCTGTGCCGACATGACCGGCAGGCACAAGAGGAGCGCTGCTAGTCTTGGTCCAAGCCCGGAGTTATGCTTGGCAAAACAACGAGTAAGCGAGGAGCGCGACAGTGACTTCATTCCTGATCTTTTTGGGCCTGATCGCAGCAATTGTGTTCTGGGCGATCAGCATTTACAACCGACTGATTAACGAACGCAACCGCGTACGGAACGCGTTTGCGCAGATTGACGTGCAGCTGACCCGTCGCCACGACCTGATTCCGAATCTCGTCGAGGCGGTCAAAGGGTACATGAAGCACGAGCGCGAGACGCTCGAGGCCGTCATCAAGGCCCGCAATGTCGCGGTATCCGCGCTCGAAGCAGCCAAGGCCGACCCGGCCAACGCCGCTGCGATTCGTGAACTCGGCGGTGCCGAAGGCGCGCTCGGCAGCATCCTCGGACGACTGTTCGCACTCTCCGAGGCTTACCCGGACCTGAAGGCGAACGAGAACATGATGCAGTTCCAGGAGGAACTCGCCAGCACCGAGAACAAGGTCGCCTTCTCGAGGCAAGCCTTCAACGACGCCGTGATGACGTACAATAACACGGCAGAGAACTTCCCGAACAACGTCATCGCCAGCATGTTCACCTTCGAGCTCGCCACGTTCCTCGAGATCGAATCCGAGGAAGTCCGTGAGGTGCCGGAAGTTTCATTTACCTGATCGACGTTCACGGCGTTAACTCGTGAATTTCTTCTCTGCGCAGGACCAGGCTCGCCGTACTTCGAGGCGCCTGGTCTTCGCGTATGTCCTGGCGACGCTTCTGATCGTTGCGGGCGTCACGGCCGTCGTCGGTTTTGCGATCTACGTGACGGCGAGCGAGGGCCCGGCCAGCTACTCGGCGACGGGATTCGCAAGGAGCAACGCGGGTCTGCTGGCCGCCGTCGCAATTCTCACTACCGTCCTGATTCTCGGCGCGAGTCTCTACAAGACCTCGGTCTTGTCCTCCGGTGGAGGTCAGGTTGCGGCACAGATGGGCGGCACCCTCGTTCCGGCCGACGTCCGCGATCCACTGCGACGTCGGCTGCGCAATGTTGTCGAGGAAATGGCGATCGCCTCCGGCGTGCCTGTTCCCGAGATCTACGTTCTCGAACAGGAGAGCAGCATCAATGCGTTCGCCGCCGGTTATACACCGAGCGACGCGGCCGTTGCCGTAACGCGGGGCACGCTCGAATTGCTGGACCGGGACGAGCTACAGGGCGTAGTCGCCCACGAGTTCAGCCATATTCTCAATGGCGATATGCGCCTCAACATCCGGCTCATGGGTGTGCTGTTCGGAATCATGGTGCTCGGCCTGATCGGACGCCTGATCGTGCGTGGCGGACGCCACACCAGTTTCGTTTCCAGTCGACGCAATCGCGGCGCGCCGGTCGTGCTGATCGTCGGGCTCGGACTCGCCGTTCTCGGCGGCATCGGCATGTTCTTCGCGCGCGTCATCAAGGCTGGCGTCTCTCGCCAGCGCGAGTATCTTGCGGATGCCTCGGCCGTCCAGTTCACGCGCCAGAGTTCGGGCATTGCGAACGCGCTGAAGAAGATCGGCGGTTATGAGGATGGGTCGACCATTCGGGCGGCCGATCCCGAAGAAGTCAGTCACATGCTGTTCGGCACGGGGTCGCGTCTCGCGGGCATCTTCGCCACTCACCCGCCATTGACGAAGCGCATCCAGGCACTCGATCCGAACTTCAGGGATTCGGATTACCCGCGTGTTGAGCGGCAGCGGTTCCGCGGCGACGATCGGGAGCGTGTTCCGGGCGCATCGGAGTTTGCCGGTGACGTGACCACCGCACTCGCCATGGGCGGCGCGCAGGCGCTTGCCGACTCGATTGCGGATACCGTTGGACGACCCGACAGCGAGCACGTGGAATACGCACAGCAGCTGCGGCCCGCGATTCCTGAATCGCTCTACAGCGCGGCGCACTCGTCCGAGTTCGCCTATCTGCTCACGATTGCACTGATTCTGGACCGGTCCGGGAGAATCCTGGAACGTCAGCTTTCTCTGGCTCGCGATCAGCTCGGCGCGGAGCGCGCCGCGCTGCTCAGGCGCTATTACGACGAATTGTCCGAAACCGGCGCGGAGTTTCGCCTGCCTTTGCTCGAAATCGCCTTTCCCGCGTTGAAACTGCGGCCACGCCAGGAACTGAGCTACCTCGTCTCCCTGACGACACGACTGATCGAACTCGATGGCGAAGTCGATCTCTATGAGTACTGCTTCTATCGCATCCTGATGAGCAATATCGGCAAGGCTGTCGACCCGACCGGAGGGCGCAGTCCTACTCGCGCAAACCGCCGGAACCTGCGATCGTCGGCGATTGGCCTGCTGCGCATTCTCGCGGACTACGGTCACGACGATGAAGCCAGGAGCCGCGCCGCGTTCGCCAGCGGTATCGAGACGCTCGGCAGCTGGGCCGGACAATACGACTACGAATCGGACCGCGAGTACACGGTCTCGATCCTCGGCCAGAGCCTCGACGTCCTTCTCGGGCTCAACAGCAAAGGCAAGGAGTCATTGCTCCGCGCAATCAGCGCGACGGCGGGCTACGACGGCAAGCTGTCCGTCACCGAGGCCGAGCTCATCCGCGCGGTCTGCGCCACGCTCGACTATCCACTGCCACCGATACTCGTTCGTCGCAGCGCTCGTTCATAAACCGCGGACCGAATTCGCGTATCATCGAACCCAAGAGCGATACTTTTGTCGGATCTCATCATGAAAATCACACGCCTATTGGCCTCACTGACCGTGCTGGCCCTGGTCTTCACGCCTGTTGCCGATGCGGCTACTCGCGAGGAGAAACGCGTCGCTGACGCGGCCGACGTGGTCGATCAGCTTTCCCGTATCCCCGAGAAGGCGATCCCGCCGAACCTGTTGTCCCGCGCCTATGCGGTGGCTGTCGTTCCCAACGTTGTGCGGGCCGCGTTCGGCCTCGGCGCGCGCCGCGGCAAGGGCGTCATCGTCGTGCGCCAGGACGACGATTCCTGGAGCAATCCGGCCTTCATTACGCTGACGGGCGGCAGCGTTGGCTGGCAGATCGGCGCCAAGTCCACGGACATCATCCTCGTATTCAAGACGCGCAAGAGCGTCGACGGCATCGCGAACGGCAAACTGACACTCGGGGCGAACGCGTCTGTCGCCGCGGGGCCGCTTGGCCGTCACACGAGCGCCGCGACCGATATCGAGTTTCAGGCAGAGGTGTATTCCTATTCCCGGAGTCGCGGCCTGTTCGCGGGAATCGCGCTCGAAGGTGCCGGTGTGACGATGGATCGGAAGGCCAACGCGGCGTTCTACGGTTCGACGAGCATGACGCCGGAGACGATCTTCGTCAGCTCGCCGAACATCGCGCCGGACATCGCCAACACGTTTGTACAGGTTCTGACCGCGCAGACGGCTCGCCTGCCCATTTCGCCGGGTATGCAGGCCGGTGCCGGGCCGACGGCTGACGAGGCTGAAGAAGAATCGAGTGTGCGGACGTTCGGGTTGCCGGAGCCCGGCGACGACGAAACCGAGTACGATCCCAACTACTAGCGGCCTGTCGAACGACTTCAGCCTGTTGAAATAGCATTGCGAGTACGCCCTTGGACGACCTGATGCAGCGGGTGCAACAGTTTGCCGAGCTGATTGGCCCGAACATCTATCTGCAGGCGGCCATCATCGCCGCCGTGTTCCTGCTGGTCGGCAAGATCGCCGACTGGGTCATCTCCAGGGTCGTCGGCCGCATTGCAAAACGCTCGACGAACGACTTCGACGACAGCCTCATCGAGCTCGTCCACCGACCGATATTCCTGAGTTTCGTACTCATTGGCCTGGGTCTCGCCACGCACCGCCTCGGCCTTCCTGCAACACCCACGTTCGTCACGGTGAGTGTCCTGCAGACGATCGCCATCGTAATCTGGTACAGCGCTCTCGGAGCGCTGGCAACGCTGGTCGTACGAACCCTGCGCAGGTCGTCTAGCGGCAAGCTCGTACAAAGCGGCATGCTGACGTTGATACACAACGTGCTCAAGGTCGTGCTGGTCGCGCTCGCGATCTACTTCCTGTTCATCGCATGGAGGATAGACGTCACGGCGTGGCTGGCATCGGCGGGTATCGTCGGTCTCGCACTCAGCTTTGCCGCAAGAGATACGTTGTCAAACCTGTTTGCCGGCGTATCGATCATCATGGATGCGCCCTACAAGCGAGGCGACTACATCATTCTCGACTCGGGCGAGCGTGGCGTCGTGACCGAGATCGGGCTGCGCAGCACACGCCTGCTCACGCGCGATGACATCGAGATCACGGTACCGAACGGCATCATCGGCAACAGCAGGATCACGAACGAGGCAGGCGGCCCGTCCGAGAAGCACCGAATCCGCGTGGGCGTCGGCGTAGCCTATGGCAGCGACGTCGACAACGTCATCGACCTCCTCGAGCGCATCGCCAGCGATCATGGGGAAATCCTCGAGAATCCCGCGCCACGCGTGCGGTTCCGGCAATTCGGCGAGTCGAGTCTCGACTTCGAGCTGCTCGGCTGGATAGCACGTCCCGTCGACCGCGGGCGCTTGCGTCACGAACTGAACTGCGCCATTTACAAGGCCTTCATCGAAGAGGGCATCGAGATTCCGTTTCCGCAGCGCGACCTGCACGTTCGGACGATGCCCGTCGACAATTAAGGGACGGTATACCTACTTCGGTTGCGATACCGTGTGTATCGTCGGTTGCTCCACGAAATAGGTGTACCGTCCCTCAATTCTCGTCCGCGCGGCGGCGAAGCTCCTCGCGTACGGCGTCGAGGTCCGTGGCCGACGTCTCATCGATGGGCTCTTCCGGTTCAGGATCGGGAGCAGTCTCGACGGGCAGTGACGGCTGCGGCAACTGTTCTACGGGTGATTGCTGCGGCGCAGGTTCCGCCTGTATCGTCGGCGCGTTGCCCCCGTCTGACGCAGGCAACATGTCACCGTAGCCCTGTCCGGGCCCGCTATCTTCCTGTGCCTCCGGAATGACGGCAATCGGCAGATTGCCTTCAGGCAACGTGTCGCCCTCCTGCCCTTCGTCGGCCGGCGGCAAAACGCCGAACTGCGCGAGGTACTCGGCTTCTTCGCGGCGACGCTCGGCATCAGCTGCACGCCGCCGTGCTTCGGCCTGTGCTTCCTGCGTGCGCCGCAGCGCCCGGCGCTTGGCTTCGGAACGCGCCTCGAGTTCGTGACGACGGGCCTCTTCTTCCTTGGCCTGGATTCGCTTCACGGCCTCTCGCGCGTTGACGCATTCCTCGTTGTACCTGTTACCGGAACGATCCTGGTTGCAACGCACCACGGCGGCCTCGAGAAGAATCGGGTTCTCGAGGAACTCGGTGACCGTGCGCGGCGGCGGCTCCTTCTGGCCGCAGCCCGCCAGCAGGCCCAATCCGATCAGCAACCATGTCAGACGCTTGGTCATAAGCTCCCGTTTCTGCCAGAAAAATTGGTTAAATGGTAGAAAATTCAGCGCTGTGCAGCGAAGATCATAACAAAGGTTAAATAGCACAGGCGGGCAGAGTTCGCAGTTTTGGGATGAATCACACGCTTTTCAGGCTATAGTCCAGCGATGTCGGCATCGAACCAGTTTTCCCTGCTCGGCCAACGGCGCTTTGCGCCGTTTTTTGCGACGCAATTCCTCGGAGCGCTCAACGACAATATCTTCCGAAACGGACTGGTGATCCTGATCACGTTTCAGGGAGTCGTGATCGTGGGCATGGACCATCGCTCGCTCGCCAACGTTGCGGCAGGCCTGTTCATCTTGCCGTTCTTCCTGTTTTCGGCCACCGCCGGCCAGCTTGCCGACAAATACGAGAAGTCCATGCTGTTCCGGCGCATCAAGATGCTCGAGATCGGGCTGATGCTGATGGCCGGCGCAGCGCTGGTCACCGAGAGCTATCCGATGCTGCTGCTCGTCCTGTTCCTGATGGGTTGCCAGTCGACGATGTTCGGACCGGTCAAATATGCCTATCTTCCGCAGCAGCTTGCCGACGACGAACTGATTGGCGGCAATGCGCTCGTCGAGTCGGGCACCTATATCGCCATCATCCTCGGCCTGATCGCAGGCGGCATTGCGGTAGGCGACGGAATAGCGGACGTATCGGGCGTCAGCAAGCAGACGATCCTGGCCGTCTGCCTCGTCGTGGTCGCAGTATCGGGGTACCTTACGAGCCAGCGCATACCGCAGACGCGTGCCGTCGATCCACACCTCACG
>JANQGP010000275.1 GCA_028277265.1 Woeseiaceae bacterium
GGACGCCGCCGGCAAAGACAGCACGATCCGGTCGGTCATGCAGGGCGTCGACCCTTCGGGCTGCCAGGTCTACAGTTTCAAGAAGCCGTCCGGTCTCGAACTCGATCACGACTTCCTGTGGCGCACAACCTGCCGCCTGCCGGAGCGCGGCCGCATCGGGATCTTCAACCGCAGCCAGTACGAGGAAGTACTCGTCGTACGAGTACACCCGAAAATCCTCTCGTATCAGAAACTGCCCGGTGAACTCGACATGGACACCATCTGGGACGACCGCCTGACGTCTATACGGCAGCAGGAAGAGCACCTGGCGCGCAATGGCACGGTCATCCTCAAGTTCTGGCTGAACGTCTCGAAGGCGGAGCAGAAGCGTCGTTTCCTGTCGCGTCTCGATGAGGCGGAGAAGAACTGGAAATTCGAACCGAAGGACGTCGTCGAACGTCGCTACTGGGACGACTACATGGCCGCGTACGAAGACGCGCTCAATGGCACGTCACGACCCTGGGCGCCGTGGTACGCGATTCCCGCCGACGACAAGCCCTACATGCGCGCGCGCGTCGCGGACATCGTTATCGAGACGCTGCAAAGTATCGGCCTGCAGTATCCGGAACCGTCTGAAGAAGATCGTGCCGAATTTGCGGCAGCCCGCGAGGAGCTTTGCGCGGACGAAGTTTGACGCAGTTCACACTCTTCACAGTGTGCGCTGGTCGGCATATCTTGCGCCGCATCCGCGCAACAATGCCCAGATGCGAGAGCAACTGACGATCAACTCGGATTACCAGCGCTCGCTGCTGAACAGTCTGGAACTCTTTCGCGGCGTATGCCCGGATGACGTCCAGGACCTCCTGCAGCGATGCGACCGGCGCGATATCGCGGCCGGGGAGTTGCTGTTGTCTCCGGGCTCGAAGAACGAACACGTATTCATCGTCTTGTCCGGCGGCCTGAACGTACATGTCGGCTCGCCTGACGCGCCCGTGCTCGCGACCATGGAAACCGGCGAGTGCGTCGGCGAGATGTCGATCATCGAGGATCGCGATCCGTCAGCCTACGTTATCGGTGCGGAAGACTCCCACCTGCTGATCATCCACCAGAGCACGCTCTGGGGCATGGTGAATGCATCGCATGAATTTGCCAAGAACCTGCTCGTCGTTCTTTCCGAGCGCGTGCGCAGCCATAACCGGGTCATTGCAGACAGTTACGGCGAGCTTCGCAAGTTCGAACGGCACGCGACGACGGACGCGCTCACCGAGCTTGCCAACCGGCATGCCATGGAGAGGTCGTTTCCGCAGGAAGTCGAACGATGTGTCGAGAAGGACAGGCCGGCTGCATTGATGATGATCGACGTCGACAACTTCAAGCAGTTCAACGATGTGCTCGGCCACATTGCGGGTGATCGCGCCCTGCGGGCGGTTTCCACGATCCTGCGCTCGCAGTTCAGTGACCGCGACCTGCTGGTCCGCTACGGTGGCGACGAGTTCGCCGTGCTGTTGCCGGGTATCGATGCCAAGCAGGCGCTGACCATCGGTGAACGCGTGCGCCGGGCGGTGAGCGGCGGCACGGCCGCCGGCTCGGATTCGCTGGTCCAGGTGCCGGTCAGGATCTCCCTGGGGGTTGCCGGGCTAAGGCCCAAGGGCACGCTCGATGCGTTGATTCGCGATGCGGACGCTGCGCTTTACCGCGCCAAGCATGCCGGACGGGACTGCGTCTCGGACTAGGGCCTTTCAACAGGCTGCTAGATCGTCACCACGATATTGTCTATCAATCGCGCAGGCCCGAGCCGCGCCGCGGCAAGCACCACGAGCTCATCGCAATCCCGATCCGGTATTTCGAGGTTTTCCGCCCGCCGGATCGACACGTACTCTGCAGCGAATCCGGCGGCGTTCAGTCGCACGATAGCCGATGACTCGAGGTCCTCGTAGTTGCGCTTGCCGTTCTGAAGCTCACGCCCAATGAACTCCAACGCACCGTGCAGCTGCGGCGCGATCTCTCGCTCCTCGTCCGACAGGTAGCTGTTGCGCGAACTGAGCGCAAGCCCATCGTCGGCACGCACGGTCTCACCGGTTATGATTTGCACGGGGATGCTGAGGTCCGCGGTCATGTGACGGATCACGAGCTGCTGCTGGTAGTCCTTTTGCCCGAATATGGCGACATCGGGCTGCACGATGGCAAACAGCCGCGCGACAACGCTCGTCACGCCATCGAAGTGTCCCGGGCGTTTCGCGCCACAGAACTCTTCGGTCAGTCCCGGGACGGAAACAACAGTCGCAGCCTCGACGCCGAATGGGTAGACCGTTTCGACGTCGGGCGCAAAGATCAGGTCGGCAGGCGTCGACTTCAGACGCCGTTTGTCGCGCTCGAGCGTGCGTGGATAGGTGTCAAAATCCTCGCCTTCGCCGAACTGCGTCGGATTGACGAAGATCGTGACGACAACACGCTCTGCGTGCTCTCGAGCCAGTTCGACGAGCGAGACATGACCCGCATGGAGATTGCCCATCGTTGGGACCAGCGCCACATGGTCGCCACTATGGCGCCACTCGGCAATCTGCTCGGCGAGCTCTTCTTTTGTGTGAACGACTAGCACGGGGAATTCGACCTGCTACGAGAAGCAATGCTCCGGTTCCGGATAATCCTTTCCCTTGACCGCGCGCACGTAGGCCTGCAGCGCCGCCAGCGGCGAGTCGAGACCGGCCTGGAAGTTTTTCACGAAGCGCGGCGTACGACCCTGCGTGATGTCGAGGACATCGTAGAGCACGAGAATCTGGCCATCGACATTCGGTCCGGCGCCGATACCGATGACGGGGACGTCGAGTGCCTCGGTGACCATGCGTCCCGCTTCGTTCGGTACACATTCGAGCAGAACGATATCGGCCCCGGCGCCCTGCAGGCGCTTCGCCGACTCGAGCATCTCCTGCGCCTTGTCCGGTTCCCTGCCCTGCACCTTGAAGCCGCCGATCTTGTGAACCGATTGCGGCCTGAGCCCGAGGTGCGCACATACCGGGATATCGTGACGCGCAAGGTGTTCGACGATGGCGACCTGGTCGTCGCCGCCCTCGAGTTTGACCATCATCGCCCCGCCCTCCTGCATCAACCGCACGGCGTTGTCGAGCGCCTGGCCGGGCTCCGTGTAGCTCATGAAGGGCATATCGGCGACCAGGAATGCGCGGCGGAGCCCCCTGGCAACCGTGCGGCAGTGATAGATGATGTCGTCGACGGTTACCGGCACGGTCGTGTCGTGACCCTGGATGACCATGCCGAGTGAATCGCCGACGAGCACGAGGTCGGTGCGCGCTGCATCGACCAGCACCGCGTAGCTCGCGTCATAGGCTGTCAGGCACGCGATCGGCTCGCCGTCCTGCTTCATGCGGCGCAGGGTCGACACGTTGACCGGCGGCTCGGGCATGCCGCGTTGTTCAAGCTGCGTATACATCGGAATCTGACCTGTCAGGCAAGCGCGGCCGCCGCCGGGTTGAAGAAATGGCGACCGCCCGTCGTGCGTTCGATCTGTTTGAACAGCTGTTCGTAGTCGGCGTCATTATTGACCGGATCGATCGCCGACGCATTAACTATCAACAGCGGACCGTCATCGTAGTCGTGAAAAAAGCGTGCATAGCCATCCGTGAGGCGCTCGAGGTAGCTCCTGTCGACGAAACGGTCATAGATCGCGTTGCGCCGCCCGAGGCGCTGCAGCAGCGCATCGACCGACGCCTGCAGATAGATGACCAGATCCGGTACCGGCGGATCGACCGCCAGGTTGTCGACAATCTGTTCGTAGAGTTTCAGTTCCTCGGGATCGAGATTCAGCTCCGCGAAGAGGCGGTCGCGAGTAAACAGGTAATCGGAGATTCGCACACTCGAGAACAGGTCGGACTGGCGCAGGTCCTCGATCTGGCGCGCCCTCGCGAACAGAAAGAACATCTGTGCCGGCAGCGCCGCCGCGCGCCCGTCCCGATAGAACCGCTCCAGGAAAGGATTCTGCTCGACCTCCTCCAGAACCAGATCCGCCGACAGGCTGCCCGCCAGGCGTTTGGCGAGCGCGGTCTTGCCGACGCCGGTCGGGCCTTCGATGGCGATATAGCGCGAAGCACTACTCGCTGAGGGGGTCAGCGGGCTAACGGACACGGGTTTCCTTCAGGCGATGCGAGAAATGCTCGGTTCGTCCATATTCACCGGAATGCCGGCAACCCGGCCCAGGCCCGGGATGACGAGATCCGGCGCGATCTCTCCAAGAGGCAACAATACAAAATTTCGCTCGCCGATGCCCGGATGGGGAACCGTCAGCCCGGGCGTTGCGATTTCGCGATCCGAATAGGCAAGCAGGTCCAGATCCAGAACCCGCGGACCCCAGCGCGCATCATCGCGTTCCCGCCCGCTGGCAGCTTCGATGGCGTGCAAATGCGTCAGCAGTGCGTCCGGCTCGAGCCGAGTCAGGACGGCGGCCACGGCATTGACGAAATCGGGCTGCTCGATGCCGCCGAACGGCGCCGAGCGATACAGCGACGAAGCACGGACAAGGCGTGTCTGCCGGATCTCCGTCAGCCGGCCGATTGCCGACTCGACCTGGCGGGCGGGACTCTGCAGGTTGCTGCCCACGCCGATATACGCCGGGCGCCAGCGGGTTCTCGCGGTCATGATTCCGGCGATGCCTTGCGGCGCCGACGACGCCTCGGTCGGCGCTTCTTACCCGGCGCCTGCGGCCGCAACTGGAAGCTGGCGGCACGCTCGGCTGCAGATTGCATCTGCACGTCGGTCCAGAACTGAGCGACCTCGGGGTTGCCCTGTCCGACCTCGGTGCGTAACAGCATGAAGTCGTAGGCCGCGCGGAAGCGACGATGATCGAGCAGCTTCATCGCCCGCTTGCCGCGCCGGAATTCGAATCTCGGCTGAAGTGACAGCATCTCGCGCATCGGCACCGTGAAGCGCTTGGGAATCGATATGCGCCGCTGTTGCTGCGCGACCACCTCGTAGGCTGCCAGCGCCAGCGATTGAGACTCCGACATCTTTTCCTCACTCCGCCGGACCGCCGCGAGCTTTTTCACGGGCAGCCACAGAAAGACGCCGAGCAGGAACATCGGCGTCACCGACTTACCCTCTTCGACCCGCCGGTCCGTGTTCCGCAGCGCCGCACGCGTGAAACGCATGAAATCGGCGTCGCGATCGAGCTCCTCACAGGTCGCGGGGAAGATCTCCCGGAACAGGCCGTGGTCGCGCAACAGGTCGAAGGTCCTTTCGGCGTTGCCCGCCTGGAACAGCTTGAGAAACTCGTCGAAAAGCCGCGCGGCCGGGACGTTCGGCAGGAGATGCGCATGGTGATCGATGGCACGGATGACCGGCCCATCGATCTCGAACCCGAGCTTGGCGGCGAAGCGAACGGCGCGCAGCATGCGCACCGGGTCTTCGCGCATCCGGACTTCGGGGTCGCCGATCAAGACTATCTTCTTCTGCTTGATGTCGTCGAAGCCGCCGGTATAGTCCCAGATGCTGAAATCCGCGATGTTGTAATAGAGCGCGTTGCACGTGAAATCGCGGCGCCAGACGTCCTCGTCGATCGTGCCGTAGACGTTGTCGCGAAGAATACGTCCCTCGTGGTCGCTCGCATGGTCGTCGTGATCGTGATTCGCCGACGCGCGGAACGTCGCCACTTCGATGATCTCGCGCCCGAAACGCACGTGGGCCAGCCGGAAACGCCGGCCGATCAACCGGCAGTTACCGAACAGGGCCTTGACCTCCTCCGGCGTCGCATTGGTCGCCACGTCGAAGTCCTTCGGGTGTAGCTCGAGAATCGAATCACGCACGCAGCCGCCGACGAGGAAGGCCTGGTAGCCTGCCTTGTCGAGTCGGTACAACACTTTGAGAGCGCTCTTCGGAAACTCGGAGCGCGTGACATTGTGGTTCGCGCGCCGGATGATTCTTGGTTTAGCGGACCCGTTCTGCGGGTTCTTCTTCAACGGCCAGCCCGTATGACAGCGAGTACAGGCGCCGTATGATAGCAGCGGCGCGGCCCTGCGCGAAAACGCCGATCTCGTCCGATTCGGGGTTGAGCGGCAGGGCCGGAACCGTATAATAGCGCCCCCGGTCGCGACGACCGGCAGCAA
>JANQGP010000318.1 GCA_028277265.1 Woeseiaceae bacterium
CCGGTCGTCTTCGGCAAGGCTTCGACGGTCTCCGCGATCTTGCGTTTCAGCGCGGGATGGTAAACGCCGGTTTCAGGATACTCGACCGGTGCCGTGACCCTGACCTGCTTGCGAAACGGCTCGCGCGGCCCGCTCGCATAGCGCGAGACGAGCAGCGCGATCAGGTTGCGCATGTTCTTTTGCGAGCCGGCCAGCCAATACTGCATCGCGAGAAAATAGACACGAACGTCCTGCGCTTTGCCCGGTATGAAACGCAGAATTCTCGGCAGCCGTCGCAACATCGCCATCTGCTTTGCACCGCTGCTGCCGCCTTGCTTCGACTTCGCGCCGCGCAGGCGCCGCAGCAGAGCCAGCGGGCCGGACTGCTTGCCGTCCATCGTGAAACTGCCGATCTTCGTCAGTTTCATGACGTCGCCCGCGGACATGAAGCACAGCATCGCGTCGCAGTCATCGCGCCGCGCCTCGAGCGCCGGCAGCACCGGGTTGATGTGCTCTTCCATGAAGAGCATGCAGACGATCAGGACGTCGGCAACGGCAACGGCTTCGAGACAGGCATCAAGCCGGGTCGGATCGCTGCCCCACTCGCCGGCGCAGTGCATCGAACACTCGATCCCGGGCGCCTCGCGAGACAATTGCGCAAACGCCTTGTTCGCCGCGCCGGCCAGGTGGCCGTCCAGCGTTATCAGCGCGACCCGCAGGCGCGCTTTGTCAGCGTCCGAAGTGCGCCTTGGCATCGTAGAGTGTCTCTGAAGTGATCGTCGCTATGCCGCGCTCCAGCGCGAACGTTTCGGTGTTGCGTTTGGCCTTGCCGCGCACGAAAAACGGGATTCGCGACAGCGTCTTCTCGGCATCGGGGCTCCAGGTCAGAGCCTCGACATCGGCAATACTCTCGTCTTCTGTCTCGGCCGCGGCGGCCTTGCCCCTGGTTGCGGAACCGCCCAGGTGCGACGGCGTCGCATCGTTATGGAATTCGAAGTCCTCGCTGAACATGCCGAGAAGGTGTTCTTCGAGGCCCATCATCAGCGGATGCACCCAGGTATCGAAAATCGCGTTCGCGCCCTCGAAGCCCATTTGCGGTGCGTACGCGGCCGGGAAGTCCTGCACGTGTACCGGCGACGATATGACGGCGCACGCAATACCCTGGCGCTTCGCGATGTGGCGCTCCATCTGCGTGCCAAGCACCAGCTCGGGCTGCAGCTCCTGCACCCGGGCTTCGACGTCGAGGTAGTCGTCGGTGATCAGCGCGTCGACACCGAGCTCACGCGCGGCAGCTCTCACGTCGCGCGCAAATTCCCGGCTGTACGTGCCGAGACCGACGACCTCGAATGCGAGCTCTTCGCGCGCGATGCGCGCCGCGGCGAGCACGTGCGTCGCGTCACCGAAGATAAAGACGCGCTTGCCGGTCAGGTACGTCGAGTCGACCGAGCGCGAATACCACGGCAGCCTGCTGGCAGCGTCGGCAAGCACGGGCATCGGATCGACGTCGACGAGTTCAGCGACCTCTTTGACGAAATCGCGCGTTGCCGAAACCCCGATGGGCGGTATCGCGACGTAGGGCTGCCCGTAGGTGCGCTCGAGCCAGCGTGCCGCCGTGTCGGCAATCTCGGGATACATGACGACGTTGAAATCGGCATCGGCCAACCGCGCTATGTCGTCGGGTGTTGCCTCCCATGGCGCAGTGACATTGATGTCGACACCAAGCTGCCGCAATAGCATGCCGAGTTCGTTGACGTCGTCCCGGTGACGGAAGCCGAGCGCCGTTGCGCCGAGCAGGTTGCAGGTTGGACGCGATCGCCCGTTCCGATCGTCGGCCGGCGGCCGGCTCAACGTGCGCACGATGTAATAGAAGGTCTCGGCCGCGCCCCAGTTTTCCTTGCGCTGGTAGGACGGAAGCTCGAGCGGGATAACAGGAATCGGCAGGTTGAGGGCATCGGCGAGACCGCCCGGGTCGTCCTGGATCAGTTCGGCCGTGCAGGACGCACCGACGATCATTGCCTTCGGCTGGAAGCGTTCATAGGCGTCGCGCACCGCGTCCTGGAAGAGCTGCGCCGTGTCCGCACCGAGATCGCGAGCCTGGAACGTCGTATAGGTCACCGGCGGTCGCTGTGACCGTCGCTCGATCATCGTGAACAGGAGGTCCGCGTAGGTATCACCTTGCGGCGCGTGCAAGACATAGTGCACATCCCGCATGGCCGTTGCCACTCGCATGGCGCCAACGTGCGGGGGTCCCTCGTATGTCCAGAGCGTCAGCTGCATCTAGATAGCCAAAGCCTCCCTGCGACTGAGTGGTCGGGCGAACAGTTCGGCGCAGTCCGCCGCCTGTTCATAACCGTGAATCGGTGTAAACAGCAGCTCGATCGACCACTTGGTCGTCACGCCTGCCGCTTCGAACGGATTGGCGAGCCCGAGGCCGCAGACGACGATGTCGGGTTCTGCCGCGAAGCATCGGTCGATCTGGCGATCGACATCCTGCCCTTCGCTCACGCATACGCCGGCCGGTAACAGCGGCAGCTCGCGTTCGAGGTGTTCCTTGTGCAGGTAAGGCGTGCCGACCTCGGTCAACTCCATGCCCATTTCGCGGCTCAGGAATCGTGCAAGCGGCACCTCGAGCTGCGAATCGGGGAAGAAGAAGATACGTCGGCCGGCGAGTCGCTCGCGGTAGCGTTCCATCGCTTTCTTGGCACGATCCCTGCCCGGGCGCGTAACGGCGTTGAAATGCCGCTCGGGAACGTCCCAGGCGTCGGCGGCGGCGCGCAGCCAGGCTGTCGTTCCTTCCTCACCGAACGGGAACGGCGCGCTGAGCCGGGTCGCCCCATTGTTCTCGAGGGCCTGGGACGTGTCCGTCAGGAACGGCTGTGCGAGCAGGTAGCGGGTACCCGGCCCCACACTCGGCAGCTCGGTCGAGAGCCGCGGCGGCAGGAAGTCGACATTGTCGATGCCGAGGTCGGCAAACGTCTGTCGGAACTGATCCTCGACGATGTCCGCCAGCGCGCCGACAACCAGCAGCGAGCGCGCGTCGCCGGCAGCCCGCGGCAACTCCGGCACCAGCGATGCAAGGCAGGCATCCTCGCCCTGCGTGAACGTCGTCTCGATACCGCTGCCCGAGTAATTCAATACGCGAACGTCCGGCATGAATTGCCGTGACAGCCGCTCCGCCGCGCGCGACAGGTCCAGCTTGATGACCTCGGACGGGCACGAGCCGACGAGGAACAGCAGCTTGATGTCGGGGCGCCGCGCCAGCAACTTGCCGACTTCGCGATCGAGTTCCTCGTTGGCGTCCGCGAGTCCGGCAAGATCTCGCTCGCCGATGATCGCGGTGGCAAACCGGGGCTCTGCGAAGATCATCACACCGGCGGCAGACTGGATCAGGTGCGCGCAGGTGCGCGAACCGACGACGAGGAAGAATGCATCCTGGATCTTGCGGTGCATCCAGACGATGCCCGTAAGACCACAGAACACCTCGCGCTGGCCACGTTCGCGCAGGACGGGCCGCTCGTCGACGTTGGTGATTGCCCTCGCGGCGCCGGTTGTGGTTGGCGGCGTCATGGGCCAGCCACCTGCGTCGCCCGTGGCGCGGACGATTTTGCATCGAGTCGAGCCAGTCGCAATTTGTAGAGGAACTGCGCGGCGTTGATGACGTACGCCGCGTACGCGACCAGCGCCAGGTACATCTGCTGGTGCAGGTCGAGGAAGCCGCCGACAACGGCAATGAGATACGCGGTATGCAGCGCCATGACGAGAAAACTGACGACGTCCTCCCAGAAGAACGGCGCCGCAAACAGGTACTGTCCGAACACATCGCGCTCCCACAGGGATCCCGTAGTCATGATCGTGTAGAGCAGCAACGTCTTGACGATGACGGATGCGGTCGCGAGTAATGCCCCGTCGCCCGTGCTGAGGAAACGCCAGACCAGCGCCGTGCTGATGAGGAAAACGAGGAATTGCAGCGGAGCGAGCACGCCCTGCACCAGGGTCCAGCGAGATGCATCCCGCCTCCGCCGCTGGTCTATTGTATAGAGAGGGCCGCGCGCGGCTCTCCGGCCGTGTTCTTGTCGCATGTTGTTGTCCGTTTTCGAGGCCGCCGCGCCGGTGTGCCGGCATGCCGGCCTCTGCATCCAATGTATGCCGACATGATTATAGTGTCAACTTTACGAGACGTAAATATTACTTGACAACAATCCCGCGTGCGCGGTAATAAGAAGGGGATGCGTGCCTGGCGGCATCGGAAAGCCGCCCTTGCAATCCGGCGGTTCGGTTGTTGTATGATGGTCCTCGGCTTGGGGGACCCAGAATGACAATAAATCGCTCCGGTCGGGATTCCGGGGAGGGCACGCAGGGCTCGTTTCCTGACCACGACAATCGCGACGGCAATGCAGACGGTGACGAAATCTCGGTAGTGAACCTCGAGATTCTGAGCCGGCTGAGTCGGACGATAGAGAGTGAGATAGTGCCACGCCTGATGATGGCCCTGGACGCCGCTCGAACGATCCCGCCACAGGCCGAACCGGCCGGTGTCGAACTCGACATCGACGAATTCGTCCGGCTACTGATGTCACATGATGCTCCGGTCGCCTGCGAATACGTGAAGACACTTCGGGCCGAGGGCGCATCGCTCTCCACGATTTACCTGGACCTGCTTGGGCCTTCTGCCCGACGCCTGGGTGAAATGTGGGAGAACGACGAGTGTTCGTTCACCGATGTGACGATCGGCGTCTGCCGCATGCACCAGGTTTTGCTCGAGTTCAGCCGCTGTTTCGAGCCGCTCGAGGACGAAAGTACCGAAGGCCGATGTGCGCTGATCGTGCCCGCACCGGGTGAGCAACACACGTTCGGCCTGTTCCTGGTCGTCGAGTTCCTGCGTCGCGACGGTTGGCACTGCTGGACCGGGTCGCCGAAGACGATGCGGGACGTGCACAACCTCATGCGCAAGCAACGTTTCGATGTCGTTGGCCTGTCTGTCGGTGCTGAACGCAACCTCGAGAAGCTTCGCGATTATGTTCGCAGCATCCGTGAACGCTCGGCCAACCCCGATGTCAAAGTCATGCTCGGCGGCCGGATCTTTGCTGAACGGCCCGAGCTCGCGCTGCGGTACGGAGCCGACGGGACCGGACGTGACGGCCGCGATGCCGTCAGGGTGCTGAACAGGATCTGTTCGGAAACGAGAGAGATATCCGCCGATTGATGTCCTGACAGGGCTATTGGCAGTTACGAGAACTTTGCAGGATTGCTGGTTTGACTCCGTTCCGATCACCAGAGCGCTTTATGAAGAATCTGTCTACGGGATCCGCAACATCGATGCTGGCCGAGACGAACGACGTCTGCCTGATCATCGACAAGAACGGCGTCGTGCGGGACGTCGCCATTGGCACCGAAGACGCCGCAATGCAGACCGCACTCGGCTGGCTCGACCAGCGATGGATCGACACCGTCACCATTGAAAGTCAGCCGAAAATCAATGCGTTACTCGATGCCGGCTTCAAGGGCGGCGATGCGCGATGGCGCCAGGTCAATCATCCGCTCGGCGAGGACACCGACCTGCCCGTTCTCTACAAAGCACTGAGTTTCGAGGACGACGATCACATCGTCGTCGTCGGCCGCAACCTGCGACCGATGTCACAGATGCAGCAGCAGATTCTCGACGTGCAGCACTCGCTGGAACGCGACTATGCGAGCCTGCACCAGGCGGAGCTGCGCTACCGCATGCTGTTCAATATGTCCGCCGAGGCGATCCTGATCGTCGATGCGGACAGTCGCCGTATCGTCGAGGCAAATCCGGCGGCGGGACGTCTGCTCGACACACCGCCGCAGAAACTCCTTAACCGGACTTTCCCGCGAGGCTTCAGCGCGACGGCGGCCGAGGAAATCGAAGAGCTGCTGTTGCGTGTGCGCGCTGCAGGAACCGCCGAGGACATCACCGTTCGCGGTGACAATGACTCGGTATTGCAGCTGACCGGCACACTGATCCGCCGCGACGACGGCACCTTCTTCCTCGTTCGCATCATCCCGCCGGGCGGCGACGTGGCCGACACGGTCAGCCAGAAAGTGCTGAACGTGCTCGCGCGGTCGCCGGACGCTTTCGTGGTTACCGACGCATCCGGCGTCGTGCTGGCCGCCAACAAGGCATTTCTCGACCTCGCGCAGGTCGCCTCCGACCTGCAGGTCATCGGCCAGCCCTTCGATCGCTGGCTGGGCCGGGCCGGCGTCGATGCCAACGTGCTGCTGCGCAACCTGCAACGGCGCTCCGAAGTACGCCACTACGTCACGACAGTGCGTCCCGAGTACGGCGCACCGCTCGACGTCGAATTGTCCGCCGTACAGGCGACCGACGGCGCGGAGCAGTGTTTCGGTTTCATCATTCGGCCGAAGGTCATCCGCCCGACGTCCGGCGCGGAGGAGACGCCGATGCTGCCGCGGTCGCTCGAGGAAATGGCCGAACTGGTCGGGCGAGTGCCGCTCAAGGAACTGGTCCGGGACACGACGGACATCATCGAGCGCCTGTGCATCGAGGCAGCCCTGAAGCTGAGCAATGACAGCCGCGCGGCGGCGGCGGAGATGCTGGGATTGAGCCGGCAAAGCCTCTACGTCAAGCTGCGCCGCTACGGTCTCGGCGACCTCGACGACGCCGACTGACGCGTCGGGCGCCGGGCGAGATTCCTGGCGTGCACCCGGTCGACCCGGAATATCCCGAAAAAGTGTAATTTTTAGTTGACGCTCTAGGGTGTCAAGTATTAATGTCAGTCAATGGAACGAGCGACCACAACTGCGCTCGCACCCGAACGTGCCAAATGGACCGCGTTCGTAGAGCTACTCAAGCCGATCACCTGGTTTCCACCGATGTGGGCCTATGGCTGTGGCCTTATCGCCAGTGGACAGCCGCTCCTCGATCGACTCCCGTTCGCACTCGCCGGTATCGCCCTCGCGGGTCCGCTCGTGTGCGGCACCAGCCAGGTCGTCAACGACTGGTTCGACCGGGATGTCGATGCAATCAACGAGCCCCACCGGGCGATTCCCTCGGGCCGCGTATCGGTGCAGGCCGCGCTCATCTTCGCCATCGGCTGGACCTGCCTGTCGTTGCTCGTTGCGATCACCCTCGGCACCTGGGTCACGATCGCGGCGATCATCGGGCTCGCGCTGGCCTGGGCTTACAGCGCACCGCCGTTCCGGCTCAAGCAGAACGGCTGGTGGGGCAACGCCGCCGTCGGGCTTTGTTACGAAGGGCTGCCCTGGTTCACAGCCGCCGCCGTCATGACGGCCGGCCTGCCGTCAGTGCACACGCTGTCGCTCGCCTTGCTCTACAGCATAGGCGCACACGGCATCATGACACTGAACGACTTCAAAGCGATCGAGGGCGACCGGCAAACCGGTATCCGCTCGCTGCCGGTGCAACTCGGGGCACGACGCGCAGCGTGGCTCGCCTGCATCGTCATGGCGGTGCCGCAAGTCGTTGTCATCGGGCTGCTGCTCGGCTGGGCGGCACCGACGGCGGCCGCGATCGTAACGGCCTTGCTGCTTGCGCAGCTGGCGTTGATGGCGCGCTTCCTGACCGACCCGATCCGGTACGCAACCTGGTACAGCGCTCTCGGCGTTTCACTGTACGTTTCCGGCATGCTGGCCAGCGCCATCGCGGTACGCGGGCTGCTCACATGACTACCGGTCAAGGCACACTCGGCTGGCTCGGCATCGCCCGTCTCGGGCTGGTGCAAACGTCACTCGGCGCGATCGTCGTGCTGACGACCTCGACGCTGAATCGCGTCATGGTCGTCGAGCTTGCTCTGCCGGCGCTGCTGCCGGGCGTGCTCGTCGCCATTCACTACTTCATTCAGATCAGTCGGCCTCGCTTCGGACACGGGTCGGACAACGGCGGACGGCGCACACCGTGGATCATCGGCGGCATCGCGACCCTGGGTATCGGCGGCATTCTGGCCGCTGTCGCGACCGCGTTGATGGCAACGTCCGAAATCGCCGGCATCGCGCTTGCGCTGGTCGCTTTCCTTGCGATCGGCGTCGGCGTCGGTGCGAGCGGAACCTGTCTGCTCGTCCTCCTCGCCGCCATGGTGGCGCCCGACCGGCGTGCCGCGGCCGCCACGATCACGTGGATCATGATGATCGCCGGCTTCGCGATCACGGCCGGCGTGGCCGGGGCCTTTCTCGACCCGTTCTCGTTCGGTCGCCTGATTGCAGTAACGGCCAGCGTATCGGCGATCGCACTTTTCGTCACGATCGCGGCGCTCTGGCGGCTCGAGTCGAGAGCCGGTGCCAAACGGTATGTCGTCGACGAGCGGGAACCTTCCCGCAGCGATTTCGTCGCGGCGCTGCGCGAGGTCACCAGCGAACGCCGGACGATGCGTTTTGCGCTGTTCGTGTTCATCTCGATGCTCGCCTACAGCGCACAGGATCTCGTGCTGGAACCGTTTGCCGGCGCGATCTTCTCGCTGACGCCAGGGGCGTCGACTCAGCTCGGCGGCATCCAGCATAGCGGCGTATTGCTCGGTATGGTGCTCGTCGCGATCATCGGCTCGGCGGGCGGCACCCGGAAGGACGACGTGCTCCGGATCTGCATGATCGTCGGCTGCGTCGGTTCGGCACTGCTGCTGGCGACCCTGGCGTTTTCAGGGTTTGTCGGCGAAGGATGGCCGCTGACGACAACGGTCTTTGCGCTCGGTATTGCCAACGGCGCGTTCGCGGTCGCCGCCATCGGCTCGATGATGGGCCTGGTTTCGCGTGGCGCCCGTAATCGCGACGGCGTACGTATGGGTGTCTGGGGCGCGGCCCAGGCAATTGCCTTCGGGCTTGGCGGTGTCGTTGGCACGTTTGCGGTCGACTTCACGCGCTTCGTAACAGGATCGGCCCTGCACGCCTACGCACTCGTGTTCGTGCTGCAAGCCGCGCTGTTCGGCGTGGCGGCAGTACTGGCCAGTCGACTGACACGCAGAACAGCGGGTGAGGTCCCGCCGCGAAGAACTGCCGAAGAGGTGGTAACAGATGCGAGCTACTGAGAGGAATACCATGCAATGCGAGCAGTATGACGTTGCCGTTGTCGGCGGCGGACCAGCCGGCGCAACCGCTGCGCACGAGCTTGCGGAGCGCGGCCTCGCCGTGCTGCTCCTGGACCGCGAGGGCAGGATCAAGCCCTGCGGGGGGGCCGTGCCGCCAATCCTCCTGCGCGAGTTCGACGTGCCCGAGTCGGCGCTCAAGTGCAAGGTAACGTCGGCGCGCATGGTGGCACCCTCGTCAGCCGAGGTCGACATGGACATCGGCGGCTTCGTCGGCATGGTCGACCGCGAAACGTTCGACCCCTGGTTACGCCGGCGGGCGGCAGAGGCGGGAGCATCGCTGGTTGTCGGCAACTTCGAAGCGCTGCAGCGCGATGACGATGGCAATCTGTCGATCCGCTATGCGCCGGACCGGCACTCATCGCATTCAGGAGAATCATCCGTCACCGCCCGCGTCAGTTGCGTCGTCGGAGCGGACGGCGCGAACTCGAGAGTCCGCAAACAGGCGTTTGGATCGGCTCTCAAGTTCAAACACGTATTCGCTTACCATGAAATCGTGCGGTCGCCGGCCGGGCGCACGGAGAAATTCGACCCGGCGCGTTGCGACGTCTACTACCAGGGCGAAGTGTCGCCCGACTTCTACGGGTGGGTCTTCCCGCACGGCGAGCACACGTCAGTCGGCGCCGGTTCCGCCGTCAAGGGTTTCTCGCTGCGCAAGGCCGTCAAACGCATGCGCGACAGGTCCGGGCTCGCAGACAGCGACGTCGTGCGTTGCGAAGGCGCGCCGCTGCCGCTCAAGCCGATCCGTCGCTGGGACAACGGCCGCGACGTCGTCGTCATCGGCGACGCAGCCGGCGCCGTCGCACCGTCATCCGGCGAGGGCATCTACTACGCGATGACGAGTGGCCGCCTCGCGGCCGATGCAGTGGCGGAGTTCCTGGAAACCGGCGAGGCCAGCGCGCTGCGGCAGGTCCGCAAGCGTTTCATGAAGCAACACCGGATGGTGTTCTTCATCCTCGGCATCATGCAGCACTTCTGGTATTCGAGCGACAAGCGCCGCGAGAAATTCGTCGATATCTGCCGCGACGAAGATGTCCAGAAGCTGACATGGCAGGCTTACATGAACAAGAAACTCGTGCGCGCCAAACCGGCGACGCACGTCCGGATTTTTCTCAAGGATCTCGCCCACCTCGTGGGGCTGAATCCGTAAAACGTCGTTCGCAGCAACGTGGCGCGACACTCTAGGGGAACGAACGTGAAAGCAAGCAACCCTGACAAAAAGAACCAAGCTCTGAATATCGGTATTAGCGGCCTCGCAGCCTACCTGCCGCCCTACCGGGTCTGGCTCGAGGACTGGTGCGAGTGGACCGGCAGCCCGTGGCGGAAGATTCGCGCCGTCATAGGCCGCAGCTTCCGGCTGCGCGGGCCTGACAACAGCGTCTACACGATGGCGGCAACCGCAACGTTGAGGCTGATCGAGCAATACGACATCGACCCGCAGAACATCCGCTTTCTCGGCCTCGGCACCGAGTCGAGTTCCGATAACTCGGCTGGCGCCGTGATCGTCAAGGGCATGGTCGACGAGGCGCTTATCGCGATGGGCAAGCCACCCATTTCGCGCAGCTGCGAGGTGCCGGAGTTCAAGCATGCCTGTCTCGGCGGCGTCTACGCGATGAAGGGCGCGGTTCGGTACCTGGCGCTCGACGGCGAGGGCAGCCAGGCAATCGTCGTCTGCGCGGACATCGCCGAGTACGCGCGCGGCTCAACCGGCGAACCGACGCAGGGGGCGGGCGCCGTCGCAATGCTGCTCGAGGAGAACCCGACACTGGCGACGGTCGACCTCAGCCGCTCGGGATCGGCCAGCGACTACCGCGTCATGGATTTCCGCAAACCGATGATGCGTTTCTGCGGCCAGGATCGCAGCGAAACGCACCAGATCCAGGACTTCCCGGTGTTCAACGGCAAGTACTCGACGACCTGCTACATCGACGAGACGCTGTATGCGCTGCGTGACATGTACCGCAAGCGCCGCATCGAGCCCGCCACCCACTTGCGGTCGCTCGACTCGATCTTCATGCATCGTCCCTACCGGCGGATGCCGGAAACCGGTCTGGCGATTTCCTACCTGTTTGCGCTCGGGCTGGGCAACGATGACGATCATAGCGAGCTCGGCACTTACTGCGACCTGGCCAACATCGCGCTGGACGACGTGCTGAAAGAAATGAACGGCGAGCCGGACATTGCGAGCTACGCGACTCGCGAGGGTCTGCAAAACGATGCCTACCCGCTGACGATGGCAGTGCAACATGCGTTTCGTGGAACGCCGGGCTACCAGCGGCTGGTTCTCGACAAGCTCTCGCTCGGTGCACCCGCGATCCGCGATCTCGGAAACCTCTACACGGCGGCCATGCCGGCCTGGCTCGCGGCCGGTCTCGAACAGGCACTCGAGGAGGATCGCGACCTCACCGGCAATGAGCTCCTTACGTTCGGTTACGGCAGCGGTGACGCGGCCGAAGTCATTCCGTTCTACGTGGCGCCGGGCTGGCGCGAGGCGACTCGCCGCATTCGGTTTGCCGAGGCGATGGCGCCTGCATACGATCTGACGGAAAGCCAGTACGCTGCGATGCACGATGGGCGTCGCGTCGACGACCTGGACTACGAGCCGCAGAAGGAATTCGTCATCGACCATGTCGGCGACAGCGAAGACCGGCATTTCCAGGACATCGGTATCGAGTACTACCGCTACGCCGGCTGAACGAACGGCATCGAAAACCGGATGACCTTGCGAAAGCCGAGGGCATAAGTCGCGTACGGCCAGTCGGGCGCCATGGCGATCATCGCAATCGCCGCCGCAACGAAGATACGGAAAACCACCTTGGAACTGACCGGAAAAATCACTGCCGTCCTGCCTGAGAAATCCGGCACGTCATCTCGCGGACCCTGGCGCAAACAGGAATACGTCATCGAGACAACGGGCGACTATCCGAAGCAGGTCTGCTTCATGGTGTGGGGCGACAAGATCGACCAGTTCAGCGTAGCCGAGGGCGAATCGCTGACGGTTCACTTCGACCTCGAAAGCCGGGAATACAACGGCCGCTGGTATACCGACGTCAAGGCGTGGCGAATCGAGCGTCCGGACGAGCAAGGCGAGATGCCGGAACCGCCCCCGCCCGCCGACGAATCGCCGCCGCCCGACTTCGATGACGATATTCCGTTCTGAGGTTTGCCGCGGCGCCTGAAGCGGCAGGCACACCGACGGACGCCAGGCGCATACAAGCTGTTACCGGTGAAGCATTGCAATCGCGCACCGTGCGTGCCGAAATGCGGGCATGGCGACTAACGGCAACATCCTGATCCGCCTTCGCGGCCTGAGGCGCCGATTCATCGAGGGCCAGCTGCAGCACGTGGTACTCGATGGTATCGATCTCGACATCGAGCGCGGGGAATCCGTAGCCATTCGCGGACGCAGCGGGTCGGGCAAATCGACGCTGCTGAACCTGATTGGCGGCATCGACGCGCCGGACGCCGGCGAGGTGATCGTCGACTCGGTGAACCTGACGGCGATGAGCGAACGCGAGCGAACGCTGTTTCGACGCCGTCACATCGGCTTCGTTTACCAGGCGTTCAACCTGATACCGACGCTGTCGGTCAGCGACAACATTCGTCTCGTGCTGGAGCTCAATGGCGTCAAGGGCAGCGAGGCGGCGGCGCGTATCAGCACGGTACTCGATGCCGTGGGCCTCGACGGGCGCGCGGACAGTTACCCCGACGTGCTATCCGGCGGCGAGCAGCAGCGCGTTGCGATAGCGCGGGCTCTGTCACACGAACCCTCCGTACTGGTCGCCGACGAGCCGACCGGGAACCTCGATGACGCAACGGCCGGACGGATAACCGGGCTATTGAGCGATATCGTTCGCGAGCACGGCACGACGCTCGTCATGGCGACTCACAGTCTGCGCGTCGCCTCGACCTGCGATCGGGTCATCGATCTGCACAACGGCCGGGTCAACACGGCTCGCGACGGTGCAGACGGGCCGGGATCCCCGGCGTGATTCCGACTACCTGGCGCGCCAGCTTCTCCTACATGCTGCGCCACCCGTGGCAGCTCGCGCTCTCTGTGTTGGGTATCAGTATCGGCGTCGC
>JANQGP010000327.1 GCA_028277265.1 Woeseiaceae bacterium
GGCTGAGGCTGGCGGCGACGCCGGCTACGGCCAGCCTTGCGACAGAGCGTCCTGTGCGTCCGGCGATCGCCGCGACCGCGAGGCTGACAAACCTGACCAGCAGCGGGATGCACAGCGCAAATCCGAGTATCAGCAGAAAGACCGCGGCCAGCCCCGCGGTCGCGGCGATCGCCGGGCGCACGGGACGCTCTGTCGCAAGGCTGGCCGTAGCCGGCGTCGCCGCCAGCCTCAGCCGCACCGGCGTTGCGATCGTCGCTCTTGCGGTCGCTGTGTCCGCAACGATTGGCGTCAGCGTCATGGTCGACAGTTTCCGCGGCTCGGTGAGCAGCTGGCTCGACCAGACCCTGCGGGCCGACGTCTACACCGGCGTGCGGCGCGGCGCGTTCGACCCTTCGCTGCTACGCGACATCACCGTGCAGCCGGGAGTCGATGCGTTCAGCACGAGCCGTCGCGCATCGATCGAAGGCGTCGACGGTGAGACCCGAATACTCGTCATCGACATGGCGCCGGGCGGCTACGCCGGCGTCGAACTCATGGATGCCGACCCGGCGGGTGTCTGGCCGGCCTGGGTATCGAGAGACGCGATTCTCGTATCGCAGCCCTACGCCTACCAGCAGCGCAAACAAGTCGGGGACACGGTCCGGCTGAGAACCGACTCGGGCGAGCGAAACTTCGAGGTTCTCGCGACGTACCGAAGCTATGACACCAGTGGCAACGCCGTCCTGATGAGCCGGTCAACGTACGATCGCCACTATCGCGATGACGGTATCGACTCGATCGGCCTTTACCTGGCCGACGGCGTCGACCCCGACACGATGATCGAGACGATTCGTCGTTTGAGCGACGGACGACAAGCGCTGATGCTGAATTCGAACGCAAAGATCCGCGAGCTCTCGCTCGAAATCTTCGATCAGACCTTTGTTGTCACCGACGTCCTGTACTGGCTCGCTATCGGCGTTGCCCTGATCGGCATCCTGTCGTCTATGCTCGCGTTGCAGCTCGAGAGCGGTCGGGAGCAGGGCCTGTTGCGCGCCCTCGGCATGACGCCCTTCCAGATCGGCGGCATGATCACCGTGCAGACCGGCTTCATTGGTGCGCTAAGCGGACTCGCCTCGATTCCGCTCGGCGTCGTCATGGCCTACGTGCTGATCGAGGTTATCAACCGGCGCGCGTTCGGCTGGCAGATAGACATGGTCGTTGCACCGGAGATCCTGTCGAGCGCCGTCCTGTTTGCGTTCGCGTCTGCGCTGGTCGCCGGTATCTACCCGGCGTGGCGCGCCGGGCGCACGCAGCCGGCGCTCGCGATGCGGGAAGAATGACGATGACCCACCGTTGCATCCTGCTGTCGCTGCTCGTGATCTGTCTGCCGACGCTGACAACGGCGGACGAACCCGTTGCCAATAACAAGTCGGAGCTGGCGGATTTACTCGGCGCCGGAGAATCCGACGCGTTTGCCAGGGCGATCGAACCGCGGGCGTTCTCGTTCCCCGAGGATCATGGCCCACACGAAGCGTTCCGCAACGAGTGGTGGTATTTCACCGGAAACCTCGACGGCGAGGACGAACGGCGCTTCGGTTTCGAGCTGACGATCTTTCGATTCTCGCTGGCGCCTGACGGTACGGGCGGCGGCTGGCGAACGAACCAGGTTTACATTGCGCATTTCGCAGTGACTGACGTTGGTGGTGAGCAGTTCCATGCGACGGAGAAAAGTGCACGCGGAGCAGTGGGTCTCGCGGGCGCGACATCACGGCCGTTTCGCGTCTGGATTGACGACTGGGAGATCCGCGGCATCGGCGAGGATGTCTGGCGGGTCAGAGCAGGACACGAGGACTTTGCCATCGACCTCGAACTGACCGCGCTCAAACCGCCGGTGCTCAACGGCGTCGACGGGCTGTCACAGAAGTCCGACGAGCCAGGTAACGCGTCCTACTATTACTCGATGCCGCGCTGGGGGACACTCGGTCAGGTCCGCATCGGGGAAGACCTGCACGACGTCGTGGGCAGCTCCTGGCTGGACCGGGAGTGGAGCACGAGCGCGCTCGCAAGCGACCAGCAAGGCTGGGACTGGTTTGCCCTGCAGTTCGACGATAACACCGAACTGATGTTCTACGGGCTGAGAAAGACCGACGGCACGCAGGACGTGATGAGTGCGGGTACGTGGGTGGACCCGGACGGGACCTCTTTGAAACTCGAGCGTGACGAGGTTGCCATTGAGGTCACGCGGCACTGGGAAAGCCCGAGAGGCGGCGTATACCCGGCCGGGTGGCGGCTCGCCATTCCCGACAAGGGACTGCAGGTCGACGTCGCCCCCGTTATGGACGACCAGGAACTGTCAACGATTGTTCGCTACTGGGAAGGCGCCGTCGATGTCAGTGGCACTCGATACGGCAATCCGATTTCGGGTCGCGGCTACGTCGAGCTTACGGGTTATGCCGAAGACCCTGCACCGGACGATTGAAACGAAGACCGTCCCCCACTTCAGACTGCCGCGCCCGCACTCAGGCCGCTTTTCGGGCTTTCTCCAGCGCGGCGCGCAGCCGCCGGCGCCGAAACCAGTTGATCCGGTCAGCCAGCAGCTTGCCGTCGAAGTGATCGAGTTCGTGCTGCAGGCAGACGGCGGGCATACCCGACAACTCGCGCTCGAAAGCAGTGCCTGCTGCATCGAAGGCGCGCACCTGGACGACGGTGGAGCGCAGCACGTTGGTCACGAGGCCCGGTACCGACAGGCAGCGTTCTTCGACGAGCCCCAGGCGACTCCGCGCCAGTATCTGCGGATTGACAAAGACTTCGGGCTCGGACTGGTCGTCCGAGTGATCCATAACCAGTATCTGCTCCCTGACGTCGATCTGCGGTGCGCTGAGTCCGATCGACCTGGAGGCATGCAGCGTATCGACGAGATCAGCGACAACCTGCTCGATCCTCTCGTCGAAGGTCTCGACCGGCGCCGAGATTGCGTTTAGCCGCGGGTCGGGGTACTCGAGAATCTCGCGAATCGCCATCGTAATGCCCTACACCGTCCGTTGCCGGTTCACGACGTCGGCTGCACCGACGCCGAGTTCGAGTTCTGCGGTTCTTGTTGGCGCGTCGTCAAAGCGCCGCTGGCCGGCTTTGCGCAGGAGCGGCAAGGTTGCCACTATCGTGACGACGAGCAGCGTAATCTCGATCGCATAGACGGCGAAATAGCCGGTTGCTATGCCACCCAGACCCCAGAACCCCTCGGTGGCGCCCCACACGAGGTTGACGAGATCGCGGATCGCCCCGCTCATGGCCATCGCGACACCGACGGCTGTGGCCTGGACAGCGCCCCAGGCGCCGAGTGCCAGGCCGGCCTGTTGCTTCGGTGCGCGCTGCATCGTCGAAGTGAGCGTGCCGTGGCCGAACAGCGCACCGCCGAAACCGATCAGGAAATTGCCGGCCAGGAATAGCGGGATCATCCCGAGCGGTGCCGCGACGATGACGAGGACGAAAGCAGGCAGGCCAATCAGTGCACCGAACTGCGACATGCGGTACGGGTCAGCGCCACGGCCAACCTGTCGTGATGCAAACCCGAAACCGAGAAGGCCGCCGAATGCCAGGAGGGCCGTCAGCTTGGTGGTCGACGCAACCGACATCGAAAGGATCTGCCCGCCGAAAGGCTCCAGCAAGACGTCGGCCATCGCGAACGCCATCGTGCCGATGCCCACAATGGTGAGACGCCGGTAAGTATCGGCGCCTTTGCAGAACTCCGCCCAGGATTCGCTGAATGACGGGTCGGGCGCCGTATCGACGCGCGCCCTCGCGGGAACACGCGTTTCCTGTTTCCACATGGCAACGGCATTCAGCACGATCGTGATCAGTGCGGCACTCTGAATCACCTGGACCAGGCGGCCCGGCGTGAAGTCTCGCAGCGCCGCCCCGAAGGCGAGCGCGCTGATCATCATTCCGACGAGGAGCATGACGTACATGAGCCCGACGACGCGCGCATGCGATTCCCGCGGCGTCAGATCGGTCGCGAGCGCCAGCCCGGCCGTCTGGACGGTGTGCACGCCGGCTCCGACGAGCAGGAAGGCAAGCGCAGCGGCGGAGTGGCCGATCCATATCGGGGCCGAGCTGGCTTCGCCCTTGCCGGCGAGCACCAGCAGTGCAAACGGCATGATCGCGAAGCCGCCAAACTGCCAAAGCGTGCCCTTCCAGATAAAGGGCACGCGGCGCCAGCCGAGCTCGCACCGATGCGTATCTGACTTGTATCCGATTAGCGCGCGGAACGGCGCGAAGACCAGGGGCAACGCCAGCATGAAGCCAACGAGCGATGCAGGCACGTCGAGCTCCACGATCATGACGCGGTTCAACGTTCCGACGAGCAGCACGAGCGCCATACCGGTCGTAACCTGAAACAGGGACAGGCGCAGCAGTCGTGCGAGCGGCAGGTCTTCCGTCGCAACGTCGGCGAACGGCAGGTAGCGCGGGCCAAGCGAGACCCACCAGTTTGTGAGCTTCTGGCCTAGGCGTTGCACGGGTATGGAACAGCAGACCGGGTCCGGCAAGCCGGACCCGTTAGCTGTATTCCGGGAGTTCCGGGCTAGAAATCAGCCGCCGAAGAACGCCGGGAACCAAGAGGTGTTGTTCAG
>JANQGP010000434.1 GCA_028277265.1 Woeseiaceae bacterium
CGCTTTCCGGCGAGATCTTGTCCTTGGTGCGTTCCGTGTAGTTGAACATGAAGGACAGCTCGTCGAACCATCCCCACTCGGCCGAACGGACGAAGTCGACGCGGAAGGCGTTTATCTCGTCTATGACTTCCGGAGCCTTCGAATATCCCGCGCCGTAGATCGTCGGACCTACCTGAACCTCATCCGGATCGGCGTAGTCCCGCTGGAATGACAGGTTGGGCATGTCGGAGGTGCCGAAGAGCCGGTATGCTCCCGTGTCGTACTGGTTGGTCGGCAGGAGCGGATCGGTAGTCTGCGCGACGTACTGGGCCTGCGTCTCCCACTGATCCTGGTCGCGCTCTGCCTTCGAGTGGCTGATGTCGGCGATCAGGGTCCATTCGTCGTTGAGGAAGAACTCGTTGTTGAAGCCCACGGAGAGTACTTCGTCATCGGTCAGGAACAAGAAGTTACGCGCCAGCGGTACCACCTGCAGCAAGTCACCGGAAACGGCGACACCGTTTTCAACGTTGACGTTGGAGTAGCCGAACTGCGTTCCAGCCGGGAACGGCCCGTCACAGCAGGGTGCCGGGTAGCCGCCAAGGTTTACTTCGATGCTACGCGCGTTGTTGGTCTGCTCCATCGTCGAGTAGTACAGGTCGATGATGCCGTTGTACTTGTCGTTCGGCGCGAACTGCAGCGCGGCCATGAAGCCGTTGCGCTCCGTGTCACCGAGATCGGCACGCACCTTCATGCCGTTTGTCACCAGGGTTCCGTCGGGCACGCCGGCATTCTGGTCCGGGTTGCCCAGGTTCACCGCACCCCATGGCTCGTAGGTGCCGAAGCCCTGCGTCGCAAGCGGCGCATCGAGACGGGCGTAGCCGATCGCCAGGCCGACCGTGCCGTCGTTGAACTGATCGATGTAGGAAAAGCTGATGCGTGAGCCCATTTCATCCGAGCCGGCGCCGAGGTCGTCATTGCCGTTCATCTCACCGCGGATGTTGGCGGCAAATGCTCTCCTGCCATACTCGAGCGGGCGCACGGTGCGCAGGTCAATCGTGCCTGCGAGGCCCTGGCCGACCAGGCTCGCATCCGGCGTCTTGTAGACAAGAACCGCATTCAGCAGCTCTGACGGATACTGGTCGAATTCGACGCTGCGGTTGTCGCCGGTGCTGACTTGCTCACGGCCGTTCAGCAGTGCCGTCGTGAAGCCCGGATCCGTGCCGCGCAAGCTGATGGCCGAGGCACGGCCCTCGGCGCGTTGCGAGGTCAGACCGGGCAGACGCGAGATGGCGTCGGCGATACTGGTGTCGGGCAGCCTGCCGAGGTCTTCGGCCGAAACCGCCTCGACGATGCTGTCGGAACTCTGCTTGAAGTCGATGGCGCGCTGGATACTGCCACGGATACCTACCGTGATGATCTCTTCGATTGGCTCCTGATCGTCGCTCTGCGTCTGCGTTTGAGCGTTGACCGGCCCGGCGCTGAACGCCGCAATCAGGGCAATGCTGGTTGCGAGCGCAGTACGTTTTAAGGGCTTGTTCATAGTGGTGCTCCCCTCGCTTGAATCGCGATAACTGGCGGATGTGTCCGTCCCTTGTAGTGGCTTAAATAGTCTAGATTTCTTCTACTTAGCTGCACCAATTGTAGTCAGCCAGCCTTCGGCAAAGCAATGAATTGCAATCGTATTCAGGCTCGCAGCGGGCATTATTCGCGCTCCGTTGCTCCGATTCCTTGCAACCAAACCGTGTCTCCTGAACATCTAAGCTGAAACGGGAGAATCGCCAATGCACATGAAAGCGAGATGGTTTCCGGGTGTCGTCTGTCTGTTCCTGACGTCGGCCGCCTGCGGGTCCGCCGAAACCTGGCGCATGACGTTCACGACGAACTGGCTGGGACCGATGGAAGCACACTTCGAACTGACGCGGTCCGATGAGAGCCTGAAAGGTGCCAGCCTGAGCGGATCCGGCGACATCATCGCGTCGTTGCCGGGCGAGCACCGCGTCGGCGATGGCCTGGTCGTTTTCGAGGCACAAGCATCAGGCGACGGCGCCTATTGCGGCTCGTTCCTGGCGCCGTGGCAGGAGGGCCGTTTGTGCCTGACGTTCGACGGGGATGCGCTGCAGGGTTCTGTCGAGAACGGTGCATTCGCCGGCATGCTCGCGGGCAGGCGCGTCGAACGTCCGGCCGCGATCCGCGACTACGGTCCGCTACTCGATTCTTTCGACCGGGTCGTCGCGGCAAAAGTGTTCTCTCCCGCGGACCTGGATTCTCCCGGCTACACCGGGTTTCGAGAGACCTTCGGCCGAATCATCGACAGCGCGCGAGACGATCTCGATGTGCTGCTCGGTTTTCACATTGCGTGGACGAACGACCCGTTCTCGCACTTCCAGCTACGTCGCTCCGAGCAGACGGCAGAACAGATGTTCAGCTTCTTCGACAGCTACCGCGTCGGCTTCGATGCGGCAACGGTCGATTTCGATGGCAAGACGGCGATCCTCAAGGTCAGGACGATGATGGGCGCGGACACGATAGAGCAGATCGAAGCCGCTTATGCGGCGATTGCCGAGCGCGACGTCGAACATCTCGTCATCGACCTTCGGAGCAATAGCGGTGGCGCGTTCGCTGTGAAACCGCTCGTGGAGCACGTCATCGATGAACCTGTCGACGCGGGCTACTTCCTGTCCCAGGTCTGGAATCGGGACCATGACGGCCCACCGTCTCGGCAAAGGGCGATGGCCGAGCCGCCCTGGTCCGGGTGGTCGATCGTCTCGTTCTGGAAGAGCGTGCAGGAGCGCGCAATCCTTCGAATCGCGTTCAGGCCCGCCGAACCGAATTTCGACGGCAGGGTCTCTTTGCTGGTCGACGGCAAGTCGGCATCCGCGACCGAAATGGCCGCCGACGTGTTGCGCGCTTCAGGTGTTGCGACGCTCATCGGGACGCGCACGGCGGGCGAGATGCTCTCGCAGAGCATGTTCGACGTGGCCGACGGCTTCGTCGTCAGCCTGCCCGTCGCCGACTACTACTCTCTCGAGCACGGTCGCATCGAAGGGCAGGGCGTGCCCGTCGACGTTGCGGCCGAGCCCGGCGCGGAACTCGAGACGGCGCTGCGTCTCGCGGCGATTTCGGGCGACTAGTCGGTGCCGAGCAACCACTCCAGCTGATCGAGCACGCGTGCCCGCCAGGCACGTTCACTGTGGTCCGCACCTTCGTACTTCTGCATGCGGAGATTGCGGCCCTCGCGATACCCGTGTGCGCGGAACCACTCGCGCACGGGTTCGTGATCCTTCTCGTACGTGGAATCGAGCGTCTCGGTGCCGTAGTCGAAGAAGAATCGCCCGCTACCGGTCAGCGTGGCCCCGGCCTCGATATCGCTGACGATGTACGGAATCTCGTCCTCCGGCGCCGACTCGGCAAACATGCCCATGAAATTGCGCGGCGATAGCGCGAAATGGGACGACACGCAGCCACAGGCCCCGAATACGTCCGCATGGCGGCTGACGAGGTAGTAGGACATCAGCCCACCCATCGAGGAGCCCATCGCGAACGTGTTGCCGGGCCCGGTGAGCGTTCGGAACTCTGCGTTGACTCGCGGCATCAGCTCTTCGATCAGGAAACGCGCGTAATCGGGAGCACCATGCCACGGCGAGTACTCGAGTCCGCGCCGCGCCGTGCTCCATGCGCCGACGACGATTGCCGGTTCGAAACTGCCCGCCGCCACGCCACGCATCATGGCTTCGTCGATGCCCCAGTCGACGCCCCAGCTCGCGATACGGGGATCGAACAGGTTTTCGCCGTCGGTCATGTAGATGACCCGGTAGCGCCGGTCCGGACTGTCCTCGTACCCTGGCGGCAGCCAGATCACGACGTTGCGTTTCTCCTCGAGGATCAACGACTCGACGTCCAGCCAGTAAACCTGTCGGCCGAGTGCACCGGAGCCTGCCAGATCGGTCATGAACGGATCGTTGTCCGGCGCCTTGAACATATCGCCACCGATGCGATAGACGACCGACTCGAGCGGCCCGAGCTGCACGTGGATCTTGCCGACGCCGTGGTCGACGGAGATTGCGTTATGCGCTTCGCCGTAAAGCTGTTCCTCGAGCGTCCGCCGACCGTTCCCGAGCCCGAGTGCGGCGACGATGCCGGCCGGCACGTCGAAGACGAGTTCCTGCACGTTTTCCGCGTCGAAGTTGCTCACGACGATCAGCTTCTCGTCACCGCTCCAGCGAGCGAAGGCAAACAGTCGGTCGTTGTCGATCGGAATATGGGCGTAGTCACCGTTCAATGCGGGGTTGGTTGCGCTGAACATCATGAGACGCGTGTAGAAGTCGCGCAGCGATTTTTCGTCGTCGCTCAGCGCACCGCCATCGAACCTGCCGCCGTTCATCCAGCGCTGGTGCGCGGGCACGCCCCAGTAATCGTACTGTGTGGTGCGCAGCTTCGGCGGCTGGTTGAAGTTGGCATCGTTGAGGTCGCCCTCCTCACCGACGTCCTGGCCGAAATAGAGCATCGTGGGTGATCGGCTGATCAGCGCCGAGACGACCATACCCGGTTTGCCGCGATGGCCGTCACCGACGAAATTGGCGCTGGCGACGCGCTCCTCGTCGTGGTTTTCCAGAAAATGCAGCATGTGTTCCGCGATGTCGCTGACCTCGGCGTGTACCGGCGCGAGCGTGGCCGTCGAGGCTTGCCCCTGCATGACCGGTTTCAGGGCGTCGTACAGTCCGACCTTGTCGTACAGGTAGCCCATGCGGCCGTGCTGCAGGTAGTCGCGGTACAACGCCGGGTTGTAGACCTCGGCGAGCAGGAACGCATCGGGGTTGATGCTCAGTATGTTGGTATTCAGGTAACTCCAGAACTCGACCGGAACCATCTCCGCCATGTCGTAGCGGAAACCGTCGACGCCGCGCGCCAGCCAGAACTCGGTGATCTCCCGGTATTTGATCCAGCTGTCCGGTACGTCCTTGTCGGCCCAGAACTCGACGTGCTCGGCATTGCTCCACTCGCGCGCTTCCCCGGGCAGGCGATCGAAGGCATAGCTGCCGTCGGGGCGTACACCGTGGTTGATCTTGACGGTCTCGAACCAGTCCATGAACTGCGGCTTGGCAACCGCGGCCCCGTTGCCCGTCCACTTGGCGGGCGATTCCTCGAAGAAGCCGTCATTGAGCGGGTGATCCTCGCCGCCGAGCGGTTTGTAGTGCTCGGGAAAGTCGGGCAACTCGAAGTCTTCGCCGACGACGTAGTAGAAGTTGTTGTCGCGCGCCCAGACGACGGAGGTATCGTCGTTCGCGCCGAAGTCCTCGACCCCCTCGGGCCGGCTGATCGACTCGTAGCGTCTCGCCACGTGATTCGGCACGACGTCGATGATGACCTTCATCCCGTTGGCATGCGTCCGCTCGACGAGCGCGTCGAACTCCTCGAGCCGCCTGGCCGGATCGACGGCGAGATCGGGGTTGACGTTGTAGTAGTCCTTGACCGCATAGGGGGAGCCTGCCCGGCCTTTCACGACGTCCGGATCGTCGTCGCTGATGCCGTAGGCCTTGTAGTCCCGTACGACGGCATGATGCGGCACGCCCGTGAACCAGATGTGCGATACGCCGAGTTCGCGAATACCCTTCAGGGCTTCGTCCGTGAAATCATTGAACTTACCGACGCCGTTTTCCTCGATCGTGCCCCAGGGCTTGTTGGTCGTGTTCTCGTTGCCGAACAGGCGCGTCCATACCTGATAGACCACCGGTTTGCCGTCCATCGCGGGTGCCTCCGGTTCATTGATCTGGATGTGAGCTTCATCGCCCTGCCAATCGAGACGCACGGTCAGCGTGGTGCCTTCCAGTACCGCACCCGGGCTGCCGTCGCGCGGCAGCCGCGACGCGACGGGAATCTCGATGTCGTTCACGGCAACGAGGTTCGCGCCGGCATCCCAGTTGTGGATGACGAGCGTGACGTCGCGGCTATCCGGTGCGCCGACATAACCGTCGCCTGTCCGAGTGAGCGTCAGGTTGAGCGAATGATTGGCGTGCGATGCGTCGAAACGGAGCAACTCGAACTCTCCGTCCTCGATGCTCGTGCGGCTCCGGCCGTCGTCCTCGTACATCCGGCCACTGGCTTCCGTAACGCTCTCGTCCGCGTAGTAGTGCAGTGTCAGCTGCTCGCTCGAGTAGTCGCGCGTCGTCTGGATCACGTCGGTCATCGGCACGAACGAGCCGGCGCGAACGAATACCGGGATGGTCTCGAGCGTCACCGGGACGTCGATGACCCGTGCGCCGTCGTGTCGCTCTCCCGTCCAGAAATCGAACCAGGCGCCCGGCGGCAGCATCGTGCGTACGCTGTCGACGCCGGGGTCGGTCACCGGCGTTACATAGAACGCATCGCCCCAGAAGTAGGGGCCCTTGACGTCGATCAGGTCCGTCCACGACTCTTCTTCGAAGAACACCGGCCGCATGAGCGGCATGCCCGTCGTGCTGTTCTCCCAGGCAAGTGTGTAGTTGTAGGGCAACAGGCGATAGCGGAGGTTGACGAAATCGCGGACGATGTCGCGCGTCTCGCGATCGTGGAAAACCGGCTCCGGCGGGATGTGCTCCTGCGCGTGCGGACGGTAGACCGGCTGGAAGACGCCGTATTGCATCCATCGGATGTACAGCTCCTTGTCGAAGGTCTCGCCGCCGGCGAATCCGCCCAGATCCGAGTGCATGTACGCGAGGCCGAACAGCCCGCCTTGCAGGGCCAGCTCGACCTGCGGCTTGAGGCCGCCCCAGCTTCTCGAGACGTCGCCGGTCCAGGGCACGAATCCGTATCGCTGTGATCCGGCGAAACCCGAACGCATCATGATCATCGCGCGCATGTGGGGGTATTTCTCGATCTGGCGCTCGTACACCATCTGCGCCCAGACGTGGCCGTACGCGTTGTGAATCTCGTCGGCCGTTGCCTCGATACCGGCATCGGACAGCCAGTGCAGGGCGTCACCCGGGTGCACCTCGGGCTCGCCCAGGTCTCCCCAGGTTGCGGCCGTGCCCTGCTCGAACAGCATCTCGTAGGGCTGCCAGAACCAGTCCGCCGCTTTTTCGTCGAATACGTCGACCAGACCCGTGTTGCCGAAGTAGAAGTCGAACCGGCGCGGTTCGCCCGTCGGCGTTCGCGCCAGTACGTCGTTCTCGACGGCGTCGTCCCAACGCTTCGATGTCGTCAGGATAAAGGGCTCGGTGATCGCGATCGTCTTGACGCCGTCGTCGGCGAAATCCGCAATCATGTCTTCAGGCGCGGGCCAGGCTTCACGGTCCCAGTCGAGATTGCCCATGTGACCCTGGACGTCCGGACCGAACCAGTAGATGTCGAGGATCACAGCGTCGAGCGGGATTTCCTCCTTGCGGAAGCGGGCGACGACCTCGCGCGTCTCTTCCTCTGTGCGATAGCCGAAGCGCGACGCGTAGTTGCCGAAAGCCCAGCGCGGGGGCAACGGTTGCTTTCCGGTTACGTCGGTGTAGTTCTCGATGAGATTCGGGTAGGTTTCGCCCGCGACGACGATGTACGACGTACGTCCCGCGACAGCCTCAAACAACAACACGTCGTCCTCGGTGTGGCCAATGTCCAGCCAGCCGCTTGCCGAGTTGTCGAACACGATCATGTATTTGTCGGACGACATCACCGCAGGAAGGCTGTAATACATCTGCGACGATTCGGTTTCATAACCGTAGTGCGCGCGATTGTAGAGCGGCATGCGGTGGCCGCGACGGTCCATGCCGAGCACACGCTGGCCGCCGCCGAGGATCTTCTCACCGCTCTCCAGTGCGAAGCGGAAACCGCGTAGCGTCTCGTGGGCGAAGTAGCCGTGTTCCTCGGCGACGAGCGGCTCGCCGTCGCGGAAGAACCCGACCCGGACCGGCGACTTGTCGACGATCGCCGTCAGACCGTCGATCATGAAAGCGATCGTGCCGTCGCTCTCGGTGACGGCACTCGTGATCGTGCGATCGCCCGGTGCGATCGCGAACGACGGCAGCTGCTTGACGCCGTCCTCCACGTAGTGCACTTCGAAAGCTGCGTCGTCGACCGCGGTGATCCTGAGCTCGCCCAGGGTCGAAGCGATGACCAGCGTGTCGTCGTTGAGTTCGTGATCCCGGTATTCGCCGAAATCGGCCCAGGTCGTGGTCGTTGCCAGCAGGGCGACGAGCAGCACGCCGAGTCTTCTCACTGGTCGCTCCCTAGTTGACGTGTATGTCGAGCAGCAACACCGAGCGCGGTTCCAGCTCGACGGAATCGCCGATGTCGAGCTCCGAACCGTCGAGGACGTTGGTTGCCCGCGTCGCGCCCTGCAGGCGCTCCGCGAAGCGGGCCACGTCGATGTCGGTGTCGTCGGTGCCCAGGTTGAAGATCACCATGATCGTATCGTCGTCGTCGTAGCGGAAGTAGGCGTACACGTTGCCGACCGGCGTGAACTGCATGAGCTTGCCATCGTGGATGACGTCGGCCTGCTTGCGCCATTGCAGGAGCCTGCGGGTCAGGTCCTGCGCGTCAAGCGCGGCTTTCGGCAGCCCCTCACCCGTAAAGGCGTTGCGGTCGTGGTCGGGCCAGCCGCCCGGAAACTCCTCGCGAATGGCGCCATGACTGTCCGTGCCGGGGTGTGACATCAGGATCTCGGTGCCGTAGTAGATCTGCGGGATGCCGCGCATCGTCGCATAGAACACCATGGCCATGCGCCACAGGTCCTCGTCCTCGTCGAGATAGGTGAATACGCGGTTCATATCGTGATTGTCCGGCATGATCACGAGATTCATCGGATCCGGGTACAGGAAGTCGTGCCCGAGCATTTCGTACACAGGCGTCCAGATGCTGCCCCAGGGCGGTTCGTCCGAGGTCAGCACCTGCTGAAGCGCGATCTGCAGCGGAAAGTCGAACACGCCGGGCAGGTGCGATACGTAACCGTCGTGGTTCTGCTTACCGCGCTGCCAGTACGAGACGACCGCCGGGCTCGGGCTCCATTCTTCACCGACCATGTTGTAGTCGGGATACTCCTGCATGATGCGCCGTGTCCACTCGGTCATGAAGTGCTTGTCCGGGTACGGGTAGGTGTCCTGGCGGATGCCGGACAGGCCCAGGTACTCGGTCCACCAGATCGCATTCTGGATCAGGTAGTCGGCCAGCAACGGGTCGCGCTGGTTCAGGTCCGGCATCGTCGTGTCGAACCAGCCGTCGGCATGTTCGCCCTTGTCGAATTCCGACGCGTACGGGTCCTGGTGGGTCGTGCGTGCATGCGTCGACCGTGCCCGGGTATCGGGAATGTTGAGCCAGGTCTCCGTCGGCAGGTCGTCCATCCACCAGTGTCCGCTGCCGGCATGGTTGACGATCAGGTCCATGATGACGCCCACGCCTTTTTCCCGTGCCTCGGCGACGAGCTGCCGATAGCTCTCGTTGCTGCCGAAGCGCGGGTCCACCTTGTAGTAGTCGGTCGTTGCATAGCCGTGGTAAGACGCGTTTTCCTGCGCGTTTTCGAGCAACGGGTTTATCCAGATCTGCGTGAACCCCATGCCGGCGATGTAGTCGAGGTGCTGACGCATGCCTTCGATGTCGCCGCCGTGACGTCCGTAATCGTCATCGCGGTCCAGCTCGTCGAGATAGCCTTCGACACTGTCGTTCGCGGGACTCCCGTTGGCGAAGCGGTCGGGAGTGATCAGGTAGATGACGTCGCTGCTGTCATAGGTACCGACGTGGCCGGGAATGCGTTCGCGAAGCTCATAAGCATAGGCAATGCGCTCGTCGTCCTTTTCGAAAACGATGTCGTAGGTGCCCGGTGCCGCAGACGGGCCGACGTCGAGATACACGAAAAGGTAGTTCTTGCTGTCGCCCGGTTCAAAGCGCGATACGGTGATGCCGCCGGCAGAGACTGACGGAGTGTAGTCGGCAATGCCGCCGGCACGGACGAGCAGCTGCAATTCGCGGTGCTCGAAACCGGTCCACCAGAACGGCGGTTCGACGCGGTCGATCCCCTCGCGAGCCGCCGGTACGGCGTCGTCGGAGGAACAGGCTGCCAGCACGAACAGGCTGGCGGCGAGAAGGACGATTCTGTTCATAATGCCCCCTGTCGAAGAGCTCCAAATACTAGCGTTTTGGTCCCGTATCCGGGCATGAATACGTTTGCAGGAAGGTCTTTGAAAATCAATGCATTGCTACAATTGAGTCGATGCGCCTGCGTTTCTTCAAAGCCATTCGAATGCTCCTCGCGGCGGCGTGCCGACCGATTGGGAGGACAGTGTCGCGCTGGCCGGGGAAATAGGCGAGTATGTGGTGACAGCACGGAAGCAGCGCGGTGGGATACCGACCCCTATGCGCACGCGATCGACCGCCAGAGGGTCACGTCCGAATCCACGCTTGAGCTGAAACTGGCCGCGGGGGGCGGCACGGCAATCCGGTTCAGGCACGAGAAGAAGAAGGCAGAAAAAGAATGAAAGAAAAGCCCTTATTGAGTTTCTGGCAGATCTGGAACATGTGTTTCGGCTTTCTCGGTATCCAGATGGGGTTTGCGCTACAGAATGCCAACGTCAGCCGGATCTTTCAGACGCTTGGAGCCGAGGTCGATGAGCTTCCTATCCTCTGGGTGGCAGCTCCGCTTACGGGGTTAATCGTTCAGCCGATCATCGGTTACATGAGCGACCGCACCTGGACACGCCTTGGCCGTCGTCGCCCCTATTTCCTGGTCGGCGCAATCTTCGCGTCTCTTGCGCTTTTCGTCATGCCGAATTCGCCGTACCTGTGGTTTGCAGCCGGCATGCTCTGGATCATGGATGCGAGCATGAACATCGCCATGGAGCCGTTCCGCGCGTTTGTCGGCGATAACCTGCCCGAGAAACAGCGCACATCGGGCTTTGCCATGCAGACGTTGTTTATCGGGGTTGGCGCAGTCGTCGCATCGGCTTTGCCGCCGATAATGACGAACTGGTTCGACATAGCCAATGTTGCACCCGCCGGTGAGATTCCCGACTCGGTTCGGTACTCCTTTTATATCGGTGGCGCGGCTTTCCTGCTGGCGGTGTCCTGGACTGTATTTCGTTCGAAGGAATACTCTCCGGAAGAGCTTGCCGAATTCGACGAGGCGCGTGTAAAGGGAAAGATCGTCGATGATCCTACGCCGCGCGCCGCGTCAAAATACCGCAATGGGGGCGTTATCTGGCTCGCAGTAGGCATCGTATTACTCGTCTGGATCCTCAACGCCGGTCTCGATAAGCAGCTCTATATCATCGCCGGTGGTCTCACGGCATTCGGTATCTTCCAGTTGATCGTGTCTGTGTTACAGAATGCCGGCCATACATCCAACGGTTTCTACGAGATCATGCACGACTTGTTTCACATGCCCCGTGTCATGCGGAAACTGGCCGTCGTTCAGTTTTTCTCCTGGTTTGCCATGTTTTCTATGTGGATCTATGGCAATTCGGCCGTGACGAGTTATCACTATGGCACCACGGACGTCACCTCGGCGGCCTATGCCGAAGGCGCTGACTGGAATCTCTGGCTTTTTGCCTCGTACAACCTGTTCGCGGCTCTTGCCGCGATAGCGATTCCGTTCATTGCAAACAGGATTGGTGTTCGAGTGAGTCACATGTTCAATCTCGCGCTTGGCGGTATCGGTCTGATCAGCTTTTACATGATAGGCAATCCGTATCTGCTTCTGATCTCCATGGTCGGAGTCGGCATCGCCTGGGCCTCGATCCTGTCGTTACCGTACGCGCTGTTGTCCAACAATCTGCCCGCGAGCAAGATGGGTGTCTACATGGGCATCTTCAACTTTTTTATCGTCATTCCCCAGCTTGTTGCAGCGAGTATTCTCGGATTGTTGATCCGTGAGTTTTTCGACCTGCAACCGATCTTCGGGCTTGTCATCGGCGGTGTTTCCCTGCTCATTGCCGGCGCCGCGACAATGCTCGTCGACAAGTCCGCGGAGCCCAGATCGTGATCCGACTTCCCTTGTTATTTCTGGCGCTACTCCTGCTCGCCTCGTGCGTCGCGACGGTTCCCGAGCCAACGGCCGGCGAGCCGGCGGAGTATTACGGCACGCTCGAGCCGTTTGCTTCGGAGGCGGTGTATTTTCTGTTGACCGATCGTTTCG